>JBEVFG010000262.1:0-6716 GCA_040512415.1 Pseudolabrys sp.
TGACCTTGCGCCGGCCGGTCTGATCGACAAATTCCTTGGTCGCCTTGGTGACGACCGAGTAGCCGTTGTAGTCGAGCCAATCGATCAAGGGGCGGATGGACGAATATTCCTGATCTTCGATCACCGCCGTGTAATAGAAGGCGCGCAACAGATAGCCGCGTGACTGAAATTCGCGCAGCAGGCGTTTGTAGTCGATGTCGAAACCGAGCGATTTTGCTGTTGCGTAGAGATTGGCACCGTCAATGAATAAAGCGATTTTTTCTCCGGATACTGTCATTGGTCTCTCTCACAATTCACACAGGTTACTTTCCGACCCGCCGCGCGCAATGCGGAACGCTCCGCGTGCGCGGTTTCGGGTCCCCCGTTAACAGAGCATTGTGGCGCCTTAGATCAATTCGGCTGCCACCTGCGCAATCACGCCGGGCCGACAAAATCCCGTGCCATCGGCCTTCCGACGGTCTTGCATTCGTCGAGTAACAGACGGATGAGGCCAAACCAAGACAAAAATGCTTGAATTTCCATGGGCCAGGGGATACCTAGCAGGCGAATTCAGGCACAAGTTCCACCAGATGGAGTGACGAGCCGATGGCCCGTGTCACCGTAGAAGATTGCATCGACAAAGTTGAAAACCGTTTCGATCTGGTTCTGTTGGCCAGCCATCGGGCGCGCATGATTTCGTCCGGGTCGCAGATCACGGTCGACCGCGACAACGACAAGAATCCCGTCGTTGCGTTGCGTGAAATTGCCGAAACCACCGTTTCGCCCGGCGATCTTAAGGAAGATCTCATTCACAGCCTTCAGAAATATGTTGAGGTTGACGAGCCTGAACCCGAGGTGCCGCTGATCGGAGCGGGCGCAGGGGCAAGTGTCGATTCTGACGATACTGAGGTAACCGCGGACCGGATGACGGAAGAAGAGCTTCTCAAAGGCCTTGAGGGCTTGGCGCCGCCAGAGGAGCCGCCGGAAGACGACGCCGAATAGACTGATATTCGTGATAATTCGATGCAACGGCCCGGTCTCAAAGCCGGGCCGTCGTCTTTTTATCAACCAGTTGGCTAAGCCCTTGCAGCGCCATCGAAACGACGTGATATCTTAAGGTAGTTTCTTAGCAGCCGCTGCAGGGCACCAGAATGGCGCGTATGCGCTCCGACCTTCCGCGAATGCAAAAGCAGGCCCCGGCCAGGGCACCGCGCCCAGCCCCCATTGCGCCCGAGTCGACGGTTGAAAAGCCGGTGCCGGCAAGAAAACCGCCGATGATGCGGCAGTACGACCTGATCGAACGGGTGCGCCGGTACAACCCGGACACGAATGAGGCGCTTCTTAATCGCGCCTACGTCTATGCGATGAAGGCGCACGGTGAGCAGCGGCGCGCATCCGGCGATCCTTATTTCTCCCATCCGATCGAGGTCGCGGCCATTCTCACCGACCTCAAGCTTGACGACGCGACGATCGCGGCAGCCCTCCTGCACGACACCATTGAGGATACCGAGGCCACGCGTGCAGAAATCGACAGCCTGTTCGGTCACGACATCGGCCGGCTGGTCGAGGGGCTCACCAAGCTCAAAAAACTCGACCTCGTCACCAAAGAGGCAAAGCAGGCGGAAAATCTCCGCAAATTGTTGTTGGCGATCGCCGCTGACGTGCGCGTGCTTCTGATCAAGCTCGCCGACCGGCTGCACAATATGCGAACGCTCCAGTACGTGCCGCCGGAGGCTCGCCGCCGCGCTGCCGAAGAGACGCTTGAAATCTATGCGCCGCTCGCCGGCCGCATGGGCATGCACGAGATGCGCGAGGAGCTCGACGATCTGGCATTCCGCGAACTTTATCCGGAAGCCTGTGAAGTCGTAACCGCGCGGCTCAACGCGCTCACCGAGCGCAGCAGGCTGCTGATTTCCGACATTGAAAAGCAACTGACAAAAAAGCTTGCCGATCGCGGCATCGATGCGCGAGTGGTCGGCCGCCGCAAGCGTGCTTATTCGATCTGGCGGAAGATGGAGCGCAAGTCGGTGGGATTCGAACAGCTCTCCGACATTTTCGGATTCCGGGTGATCGTGAAGAGCCTGGCCGACTGTTATCAGGCCCTCGGCATTGTCCACAGCACCTGGCCGATGGTGCCGGGGCGTTTCAAAGACTACATCTCGACACCCAAAGGAAACGACTACCGCTCGATCCACACCACGGTGATTGGGCCAAGCAAGCAGCGTGTCGAATTGCAGATCCGCACCGTCGCCATGCACGAGATCGCCGAATACGGCATCGCCGCCCACGCGCTCTACAAAGACAACGCAGGCTCTCCAACCGAACTACTGTCGCGCGAGTCCACGGCCTACGCCTGGCTGCGCCGCACGATCGAACTGCTAGCGGAAGGCTCAAATCCGGAAGAATTTCTCGAGCATACCAAGCTCGAATTGTTTCACGATCAGGTGTTCTGCTTCACGCCGAAAGGCAAACTCATCGCGCTGCCGCGCAAGGCGACCCCGATCGATTTTGCCTATGCCGTCCATACTGACGTCGGCAACACTGCAGTCGGCTGCAAGATCAATGGCCAGATCGCGCCGCTGACGTCTGAGCTTGTCAACGGTGATGAAGTCGAGATCGTAACGTCGAAGTCGCAACACGCGCCGCCGGCGGCCTGGGAGTCCGTTGTAATGACCGGAAAGGCGCGCGCGGCCATTCGGCGTGCGACGCGCCAAGCGGTGCGTCTGCAATATGCCGGTCTCGGCCGACGCATCGTCGAACGGCTGTTCCAGCGCGCCAAGATTGCCTTTTCGGATGAAAAGCTGACCGGCGCGCTGCCACGTCTTGCGCGCGCCTCGGTCGAGGATGTGATGGCTGCAGTAGGACGGAGCGAGCTCAAGGCGTCCGACGTCGCCCGGGCGATGTACCCCGACTACAAGGAAGAGCGCGCGGCCGCCATGGCGGCAAAGCCGAAGGCCGAAGGCGGATGGTTCGGCTTGAGAAAAATCACGTCGGTCAAGTTCAGGGTGCCCGACAGTTCATTAGGCCAGGCCATCCCCATTCGCGGCATTAATGGCGACCTGCCGGTGCGATTTGCCCCAAACGGAGGCGCGGTACCGGGCGATCGCATTGTCGGCATTCTTTCTCCCGGTGAGGGCATCACCATTTATCCGATCCAGTCCCCCGCCTTGAGTGAATTCGAGGACAAGCCCGAGCGTTGGCTCGACGTGCGTTGGGACGAGGAGGAACGCACGCCGCGGCGTTTTCCTGCACGCATCGCCGTGCAATCCGTGAACGAGCCGGGCTCGCTTGCGCAGATTGCGCAGGTCATTGCGGAGCACGATGGCAACATCGACAATATTCGCATGACGCGACGCGCGCCCGATTTCACTGACGTTATGATCGACCTTGAGGTCTACGACCTCAAGCATTTGACTGCGATATTGGCGCAGTTGCGCGCGAAGCCGGTGGTGGCCAAGGCCGAGAGGGTGAACGGCTAGCGCATGGATCGTCTTCGGCTTGGCGTCAATATCGATCACGTCGCTACGATCCGCAACGCGCGGGGCGGCAGTCATCCGGATCCCGTGCGGGGCGCGAAGCTGGCAATTGCCGCCGGTTGCGACGGTATCACGGCTCATCTGCGCGAGGACCGCCGTCACATTCGCGACGACGACATTGCGCGTTTAAAGGCCGAGATCGATAAGCCGCTCAATTTTGAAATGGCGGCCACCGATGAAATGATTGACATCGCTCTCAAGACCAAACCGCATGCCGCTTGCCTCGTGCCGGAGAGGCGCACCGAACGCACCACCGAAGGTGGTCTCGACGCCGTCGGCCAGCGCGCGCAGCTGGCGCCGGCGATCCGCACACTCAAGGCCGCCGGGATCCGCGTTTCCCTTTTTATCGGCGCGGCGCCCGCGCAGATCGAAATGGCGGCCGAGCTCGGCGCGCCTGCGATCGAAATCCACACCGGGGGCTGGTGTGATGCATTGGCTGAACGGCGTATGCGTGAGGCGGAAGCCGAGTGGCAGATTATTCGTGACGGTGCCGAGCGCGCATCGCGGCTCGGTTTGGAAGTGCACGCCGGCCATGGCCTCGACTATGGAACAGCCGAGACCATCGCGGCGTTGCCGCAGGTTGTCGAGCTCAACATCGGCCATTTCCTCATCGGTGAGTCGGTATTTGAAGGTCTGGCTGAAACGATAAAATTTATGCGAGCGGCCATGGATCGCGGCCGGAAAAAGGCGCGCGCATGATTATCGGGCTGGGCTCTGACATCGTCGACGTACGGCGGATTGCGAAAGTGATCGAGCGCCACGGCGACCGGTTCCTTGATCGCATTTTCACGACGGTCGAACGGAGCAAAGCCGAGAACAGAGCGAATGCGGTTGAAACCTATGCCAAGCGTTTTGCTGCCAAAGAGGCTTGCGCCAAGGCGCTCGGCACAGGGCTCAGGCGCGGCGTTTTCTGGCGTGACATGGGCGTCATCAATCTTTCAGGCGGCCGCCCGACGATGAAGCTCACCGGCGGCGCACTCGTGCGGCTGCACTCCATTACACCTGTCGGCTGCGAAGCCAGAATCGATGTTTCCCTGACAGACGAAGGCCCGACCGCGCAGGCCATCGTCATTATCTCCGCTGAGCCCCTGCCGGGTCGGGTCGCCGAAAATTGACGGCAGAAGCACCAATTCAGGTAATTGTTCGTACCATGCGTTGTCCCTTGTTCATTGCTTGTCCGGAAGCCCTTCGCTACAAAGTCGCCGGGGCGCGCAAGCCATTTGGCGGGACGAAAGGCCTATGAGCGTGACATCTGGTACAAAGCGAAAAGAGGGCGGCATCGGTGAAACGGTGCGGGTAATCATCCACGCCCTGATCATTGCGCTGGTGATCCGGACATTTTTCTTCCAGCCGTTCAATATTCCCTCCGGCTCGATGAAAGACACGCTACTGGTTGGCGACTACCTGTTCGTGTCGAAATACACCTACGGTTACAGCAAGTATTCCTTTCCGCTGTCGCCTTCGATTTTTTCCGGGCGCCTTCCCGGAGACTGGCTTCCGGAGCGCGGGGATGTGGTGGTGTTTCGGCTGCCGAAGGATCCCTCGACTGATTACATCAAGCGCGTGATTGGATTGCCCGGCGACAAAATCCAGGTGATCGACGGCGTCGTGAGCATCAACGGCGTGCCGGTCAAGCACGAGCGCGCGCCGGATTTCATAGAGACTGAAGAGGGAGTTCGCGAGGCCCCAGTCAAACGATGGAGGGATACGCTGCCGAACGGCGTTAGCTTCTACACGCTCGATCTGGTGGACAACGGCTTCGCCGACAATACGCAGATCTACACCGTCCCGCCCGGCCACTATTTCATGATGGGCGATAACCGCGACAATTCCACCGACAGCCGGTTCAGCCAGGTCGGCATGGTGCCGTTTGAGAACATCGTGGGCAAAGCGCAGATCATCTTCTTTTCCGTCTACGAGGGCGAACGCGCCTGGCAGTTCTGGCGTTGGCCGTTGTCGGTGCGCTGGAGCAGGCTGTTCACGATCGTCAAATGAGCCGCAAGGCGAAGGACCGGACCGCGCTCGAAGATAGGATCGGCTACAAATTTGCCGACAAGGATCTGCTTGAACGTGCGTTGACGCACATTTCGGCGCTGTCGGGCGGCAACCGCGCTGCCAGCTATCAGCGGCTCGAATTTCTTGGCGACCACGTTCTTGGTCTCGTCATATCCGACATGCTGTACCGCGCATTTACGAAGGCGAATGAGGGCGAATTGTCCCGGCGTCTTGCCGATCTGGTGCGCAAGGAAACCTGCGCCGAGGTTGCACGTGCGATGGATCTCGGCCCCGTGCTCAAGCTCGGGAATTCGGAGTCGCATGCTGGCGGGAGGCGCCGGACCACAATACTCGCTGATGTGTGCGAGGCGCTTGTCGGCGCGGTGTTTATCGATGGCGGCTACAATGCGGCGGATGAACTGATCGCGCGCTTCTGGAAAGAGCGGATGCTCAAGCCGCTGCGGCCGCTGCGCGATCCAAAAACGATCCTGCAGGAATGGGCGCAGGCTCGCGGCCTTCCGACCCCGGACTATCGTGAGCTGGCGCGCACGGGACCGCACCACGATCCTGAATTCCGTGTCGCCGTCGTGCTACCGGACCGGCCACCAGCAGAAGGTATCGGCAGCTCCAAGCGCGCCGCCGAACAGGCCGCCGCCGCCGCCATGCTTACCCGCGTCGGTGTGCCGGCGGACAAACTTGATGGCTGACGATTCCACTCGATGTGGCTTCGTCGCGCTTATTGGGGCACCCAATGCCGGTAAGTCGACGCTGCTGAATGCGCTGGTCGGGTCAAAGGTCAGCATCGTCTCGCGCAAGGTTCAGACCACGCGCGCATTGATCCGCGGCATCGCCATCGAAGGTCAGGCCCAGCTTATTTTTGTCGACACGCCTGGAATATTTTCGCCGCGGCGCAGGCTAGATCGCGCGATGGTCACGACGGCTTGGACGGGCGCACACGAAGCGGATCTGGTTGGCGTTCTGATCGATGCACGCAATGGCATTGAGGACGAAGCAGAGGAAATCCTTCGCAGGCTTGGCGACGTTAAGACTCTACGAGTCCTCATTCTCAACAAAATCGATGTGGTCTCGAAAGGAAAGCTGCTCGCGCTTGCGAAGGATGCCAACGCGGCAGCGAAGTTTGAGGCAACCTTCATGGTTTCCGCGCTGACGGGCGATGGTGTCGGCGATCTGAAGACGTGGCTGGCG
>JBEVFG010000263.1:0-9127 GCA_040512415.1 Pseudolabrys sp.
CCGCCGCCGTGAGTATCCGCCCGGCGCGCATGAACTGCTGGTCGAGCCCGCCGAGCGGAGAGCCGCGGTAGCCGGTGACGTAGCCGGCCGTGTTCAGGCCGGCGCGGCGATCGCGCTCCTTCTGCATGAGGCAGGCGCGGATCAATGCCTGATAGCCGGTCACAAAGACGTGTGACTGGTTAAGGTCGTATTTGTCGTTCAGGCTGACCGGTCGAAGTGGCATGGAACGCCTTGTAAAGCCCGCAATGCGAAGCCGGGCCCCACTCATATAAGGTTGGCCGGGACGGCGCAAAGCGCAGAAACCGCGCTGAAGGCTATACTTCACGAGCGTCGGGTCAATTTCGAAATTTTAGCGGGCCCTAAAAGGAAATTTCCCTAACTGGGCTCCACGCGCATTTTGGCGCAATGCAGCAGGCAAGGCAGACCCACGCCCGTGTGGATGGTCAAAACAGCGGCGGCCTGCCACAACATTGGCCAGCCGGACTCCCGCCTGATGTTGCAGTCGACAGTCTCTTCCATCGAATCCAAAAGATCGTGGGCCGTCGCCATGGCGGCCCTCTTCACCATGCTGATGGCGTTCGGCGCCGCATGGATCACGGCGGTCGCGCTCAAGGACATCGCCGCGGAGGTCAACGGCATCCGCTCCATCCCTGCACTCGCCGGCGCGCTCGCCTGGCTGGGTTCGGGAGTCGGTGGCATTTTGATGGGACGACTCGTAGACAAAGTCGGCACACGGTGGACGGTCATCTGCGGCGCACTGATGATCGGCCTCGGCCTCGCGATCTCGACGCTGGGACCGCCCTGGCCCTTATGGATCGGACACGGACTTTTCATCGGCTTAATCGGGCTCGGCGGCATCAATGCGCCGATGTACATCTATGTCAGCCGCTGGTTTGACCGAAGGCGCGGATCGGCCCTGGCCCTGATCTCGAGCGGAAGCTACCTCGCCGGCGCGATGTGGCCGCCGCTGTTCGAGCGCGTCATCGCCGACTTCGGCTGGCGGCAAACCATGTTGTGGTACGGCGCACTCGAGATCGTCGTGATCATTCCTCTGGCGATAACCTATTTCAGCGCGCCGCCTGAAGTAATTCATCCAACCGCTCCCATGGATGGTGCAGGAGCAAAAGTGCGCGTGCTTGGGTGGCCGCCGAATGCCGTGTTCGCCATGATGTGCGTAGCCGCAGTGCTGTGCTGCATCCCGATGGCAATGCCGCAAGGGCATCTCGTTGCCTTCTGCAGCGATCTCGGCATCGCGAGCTCGACCGGCGCGCTAATGCTATCAGTGCTGCTCGGCACGGCTTTCCTGAGCCGGCAGATCTGGGGGGCAATTTCCGACCGTATCGGCGGATTGGCTACAGTCTTCATCGGCTCGGGTTGGCAAGCCGCGTCGATGACCGCGTTGCTTCTGACGCAGAATGAGGTCGGGCTCTTCACGGTCGCCGCCGCGTTCGGGCTCGGTTTCTCCGGAATTATTCCGGCTTATGTGCTCGCCCTGCGCGAACTGTTTCCCGCCTCGGAAGCATCGTGGCGCATACCGACATTGCTGCTATTCAGCGGTTGCGGGATGGCGCTCGGCGGCTGGTTCGCGGGGCTGCTCTACGATCACTTCGGCTATTACGCACCGGCTTTCGCAGCCGGGATCGGCGCCAATATTCTCAATCTGCTTTTGGTCGGCATACTCGTTGGCCGTCAGCGGCTGCGCATTTCCTATGCGTAGCTCAGCTCCGTGATGGGCTGAGCATCCAGACACCGGCCAAGATGCCGAATGCGACGATGGCCGGGCCGATCGCCTGCCACAACCCCGCGGCCGCGAGCGCCGACGTCGCCGCCCAGGCTATGGACGAAAACGCTTCAGCAAAAGTCGCGATCCGTGAGGACGTCTGCCTGCGCCGGAAATGACTTCGGCGCGCCTGCACGCGGAAGCAAAGCTGGATCATCGTCGCCGCGGCCGCTGCCGACAGAATGCCCAGTCCGCAGACCGCGGCCGCGAACACGTCATCGAATGCCAGGAACGCAACAATCGGCGAAAAAATGAGCGCCACCATGCCAATGACGGCTTCGATCTTGGCGAGCAGGATTCGATTGGCCGCGATCGGCGCAGTCGAAACGAGGTCCGGCGCATCTTCTCCCGAAATAGTGAGCCACCCCAGCCCGCCGGCGAGCTGACCGGCGGCCATGACAATCACGGGGATCAATACGATAAACGCATCGTGTCCGGTGCGGAATGTAACCCAAAGCAGCAGCGCCGGCGGCAACAGATAAAGAATTTGCATCAGCGTCTGCGACACCAGCCAAGGATCGCGTTTGAGAAGCGTCCATTCCTTGTGACGCAGCGTGCGAGCTGGAGAACGGCGGCGAAACGCGAGCACCCACCGGCGCTGCTGCACGGCGGTATTCGAAACTCCGGCCGCCGCGATCGAGTGCTCACCGAAACGGCGCGAAAATACGGCAATCGCCAGGCCAAGGACGGCGGCTGCAAAACCAAAAACCGCGGCAAGGGCAACATAGTCCCCAAGCACCGCGCGCGCCGGCCACCAGAATGCGCTGGCGGTATCAGGCGCGTGTCGCAGCATCCAGTCCGACTGCAACGCCGCGTAACGCGAGAGATTGCCCGCGGAAAATATCGCGGCAACCTGCAGCCCGATGACGAAAGCGGCCCCGATCACGGCCGCAACAATCTGGGCAATCAGGCGTGTGCGTTTCGCACCAATGGTGCGGAACAAAACGATCGTCAGCGCTAATGCCGTGGCCGTGGCCACCGCGCCCATCGCAATGACCACACCATAGGCAGCAAGCCATCGGCCGCCTCCGAGCGCCGCCAAAACGTTAATGAATGGCGCAGCCAGTAGCACTGCAATCGCCACCGCGGCCATGGCGATCCGGCCCATACGCACCGCGAAGACTTTTCGCGCGGAGGCAGGTGACGTGAGGATGAGATCGAGGTCGGAGCGCCAATAGAACGCGCGGGTCACGGACTCCATGGCCTGCGACAAAAGCAGCGACCATGACAGAAAGAGCGTGCCGGTGATTCCAACCAGCGCGGCCGTGCCGGAACCAAGGCCGGCATCGGCATAGGTGGCAACCGTCCAATAGGCGAAGACATGCATGAGGATGCCAATGAAGATAAGCGCAACAAACGCAGTACGTCCGCGCGTGCGCCCGCCCGCCGTCATCAGCGAGACCCAGTCGCGCCAGCCGAGCCTGAGTTCGTGGCCGGCCAGCCATGTCAGCGATGCCTGTTGAATCACGCCGCCGCCTGCTCGGCCACAAGTGTTAGGAAGGTGTCTTCGAGGCTCGTGGCCGTTTCACCGGTCTGCCGGCGCAAGTCGTCGAGAGTACCTTCCGCGATCAGGCGCCCGCGGGCGATCACGCCGATCCGGTCGGCCATTCGTTCGGCGACCTCAAGAATGTGCGTGGTCATGATGACGGTGCCACCCTCACGCACGCGCGCGCGCAGCACGTCCTTGACCTGCCGCGCGGTGCCCGCGTCGAGACCGGTCAGCGGTTCGTCGAGAATGATGAGCTTTGGGTCGTGAACCAGCGCGCCAGCGAGCGCCACCTTCTGGCGCATTCCGCGGGAGAACCCCTCGCAGCGTTCGTGCGCGTGCGGCTCGAGGCCGAGCCAGCCGATGAGTTCGCGTGCGCGAGCCTGGGCAACGGCAGGATCAATGCGCCACAGCCCGGCGACGAATTCGAGATATTCGTACGGGGTGAGCTTGTCGTAGATCATCGGCTCGTCGGAGAGCCATGCCGTTATCTGTTTTGCCGCAGCCGGATCGGAGAGCGCCTCGATCCCGCCAATGCGGATCGAGCCGGCATCCGGCTTCAGCAGGCCGACGACCATGCGCAAGGTCGTCGTCTTGCCGGCACCATTCGGGCCGACCAGCGCATAAAACTCGCCGCCATAGATCGTGAGATCGAGCGCATCAACCGCAGGGCGATCGAAAGATTTGCTGACCCCGCGGAGCGCAAGCGCAATGGGTCGGTTCGAACTGGTCATATGACTGGCCGCCGCACGAAATGTTACGGCCTACTCACTAGCAACTGAGTCGTTTCAGCGGCGTAAATCCTGCAATTGCAGCAAGCGCGTTAATATTTCGGTGACGCTGTTTGCCCCGAAACACCGCTAGGCCTTTGGCACCATGCCGAACATCGCTTTGCCATAAGTTTTGCGCGCGTCCGCCAGCAGCGGCTGCACCGCCGTCACGAAGGCATCGTGCTCCTTCGGCGTCAGCTCGTTGATTTCGCAACCCTCGTCTTCGATCGCCTTGCGCGAGGACTCGTGCTCTTCGAGCGCGAGCTTGCGCTGATAGGCAACCGCCTCGGTCACCGCCGTCTGCATCGCACGGCGGACCTCATCGGGCCACGCTTCGAACGACGTGCGATGCAGGAAGATCGGCCGCGAAATATAGAAGTGATAGCTGAGCGTGTGAAATTTATGAAACTTGTGCACGCCATAGGTAACCGTATTCGCCAACGGATTTTCCTGCGCGTCCAGCGTACCGGCTTTGATCATGGCGATGGCCTCGGTGAGATCCATGCGCATCGCTTCTGCGCCGAGCAATTCAAAGGTGCGGCGGTGAATCTCGCTCGGCAGCACACGGATTTTCATGTCCTTCATGTCTGCAGGCAGGTGGACCGGCCGCAACCTGTTTGAGATGTGGCGAAAGCCATTCTCGAACCAACCGAGGATCCGGTAGTTGATGCGCTCTTCGATCTTGCGCACAAGGAATTCACCGAGCGCACCGTCCATTGCGCCGCGCGCCTGCGCGTTACTGGAAAACAGGAACGGCAGGTCGACAAAGCCCAGCTCGGGCACGCGGTCGGTGAGATAGCTCGAAGACTGGTAGCCGAGCGTGATCTCGCCGTTTTCAACCAACGTGAGAATATCCTCGGCCTTATGGCCGTGATCCATGATGTTGAAGACGTATTCGATCGCGACGTTACTGCCGAATTGCTTTTCCAGTCTGTCGCCGATGAATTTCAGCGCCTTGCTGAATCCTGTCGTCGGGGGGCCATAGCCACCCATTCGAATTTTGATTGGCTTGCTCATTTTCACCTGCTCGATTGCGGTCCTTTCTATACTGCGGCGCGCAATCTGGCCAAGCCGGACCGGTGTGATAGACTCCGCCCTACGGTCACGGAGGACGACGCCGATGAACAAGCTTGCCAGCGTTCCCAAAATTTCACGGGATGGAATTTCAGCAGCCGAATGGCAGGCGCGCGTCGATCTCGCCGCCGTCTATCGCCTGACCGCACATTACGGTTGGGACGACGTGATCTACAACCATTCCTCAATGCGGGTCCCGGAAGAGCCGCGCAAACTGCTGATGAAGAAGCATGACCTGCTTTATACCGAGGTAACCGCCTCCAACCTGGTGAAAGTCTCGATGGATGAAGACCTCGACGAAAAGTCGGGGGTCAACAGGCCAGGCTTCACGCTGCACGGCGGCGTATTGGGTGCGCGGCCGGACGTGAACTGTGCTATGCATGTTCACACCAATGTCGGCATGGCGATTGCCGGACTCAAAAGCGGCCTGCGCATGGTTTCGCAGCAGGCAATCCGCTTCTATAAGCGGATCGGCTACCACGCCTACGAAGGTATCACTGAAGATTTCGACGAGCGCGAGCGTCTCAACCGCGATCTCGGGCAGAACCGGGCAATGATCATGCACAATCACGGCCTGCTTACTGTCGGGAAAAGCGCACGGGAAGCTTTTGTGCTGATGAAGCACCTCATCGATGCCGCCGATATCCAGCTCAAGCTGGAGGCGACCGGCGCGGAGGTGATCGAGATTCCGCCGGACGTCTGCGCCAAGACCGCCGAGCAATATGAGCATCACGATGCCGGACGCGGCAGCCATGACTGGGCCGCCTACCTGCGCATGCTCGACCAGATCGACACCAGCTACAGTAACTGAGCCTTCAAATCGTGGCCTACACAAACCGCATGCAGGAGCGGCTTGCGCGCGGCGAGGTCGCGCTCTGCATGGCGACGCGGCTCGCACGGACCGCCGAGATCGCAATGATCGCGGATTCGTGCGGCTTCGACGCGTTCTTCATCGATATGGAGCACTGCACGATTTCCCTCGATGCCGCCGCCCAGATCTGTGTCGCAGCGCTCCCCGTCGGGGTCACACCGATGGTGCGCATCGCCGGCCACCAGTTCGAGGACGCCACGCGCCTCCTCGATATGGGCGCACTCGGCATCATCTGCCCGAACGTAAGCACGCGCGCGGAAGCCGAAGCCTTCGTGCAGGCCTGCCGCTTTCCTCCATTGGGCGAACGCTCGGTCGGCGGCGCCGGTGCGCTGCAAGGCTATCGTCAGACACCGCTCGGCGAGGTCAACAAGCAAGGCAATGCCTCGACGGCGCTCATCGCCATGCTGGAAACGCCGGAGGGCGTTGCCAACGCGGATGCGATCGCTTCGATCAACGGCATCGACATGCTGCTGATCGGCTCGAACGATCTCTGCACCGCCATGGGAATCCCCGGCGACCTCAAAAGCCCGAAGCTGCGCGCCGCCTATGAGGCCACGGCAAGGGCCTGCAAGGCCCACAGCAAGCATCTCGGCGTCGGCGGCATCCGCGCCGACGTCGCGCACGTGGCCGAGCTGGTCAAGCTCGGCGCCCGCTTCGTGATTGCCGGATCGGACCTGCAATACCTGATGAGATGCGCGCGTGACGAGACGGCAGCGCTCAGGAAAGCGGCCAGCTGATCAGCGTGTGTTCCGGCGTCCCTCGCCGGCGCCCCATTGCCAGAAATCCCGACCCTCTTCGCGCATGAACCGCGCCAGCACCATCATGTGCACTTCGGACGCGCCATCGACCAGGCGGGCGGAACGCGCGGAGCGATAGATCCACTGCGCGATCGAATCCTGCGAAAAGCCGCGGGCGCCTTGTAATTGAATCGCCACATCGGCGGCCTTGTGCAGCGTGTCGGCGACTTGCACCTTAGCCATCGAGACTTCCTTGCGCGCGCGACCGCCCTGATCGAGCATCCAGGCGGCGTGCATCGTCAGCAACCGGCCGATCTGGATCTGCTGGGCCACCTCCCCGAGCTTGATCTGCACGCTTTCGCGATCGGCGAGCTTCACACCAAAACCCTCGCGATGAGCAACATAGTCTTGCGCGATTTCCATGCAGCGTTTGGAGAAACCGAGCCATCGCATGCAATGCGTCAACCGCGCCGGACCGAGCCGGATCTGCGTGATCTTGAGGCCGTCGCCTTCCTCAAGCAGCACGTTCTCGCGCGGAATTTCCAATCCATCGAATTCAAGCTCGCAGTGACCGCCATGCTCGTGCGGGCCCATGATCGGGATGCGGCGAACGATACGCCAGCCCGGCTGATCCTTGTGATACAGAAACGCCGTCAAGCCTTTGCGCTTGTCGTTTGACGTACGGGCGACCAGGATGAAATGCGTAGCGCCGTCGGCGCCAGTGGCGAACCATTTGCGGCCCTTGATGATGTAGCGGTCGCCTTTTTTTTCGGCATGGGTCCGGATCATCGACGGATCGGAACCGCCGCCGGGCGCCGGTTCCGTCATGGTAAAGGTCGAACGGACCTTGCCCTCCACGATCGGCTTCAGCCATTTTTCCTTCTGCTCGCGCGTACCGACCAGCTTGAGCAGATTCATGTTGCCGTCGTCGGGCGCCATGCAGTTGATGGCGAGCGGGCCGAAGATCGAGCGCGCCGCCTCCTCATAAATCGCCGCCCAGGCGATGATCGGCAGGTCCATGCCGCCGTATTCCTTCGGCGACTGCGGCGCCCAAAGACCGGCCTTCCGGGCTTTTTCGCGTACCTTGGCGAGCCTATCCTCGGGAATATTCTCGTGCTCGGAGAAATTCTGCGGATCTGCTTCGAGCGGCAGCACGTGCTCTTCTACGAACGCACGCACGCGCAGCCGAAGATCTTCGATCTCTGGCGCAAGCGTGAAGTCCATACCTCGCCCCCTACCCTTTGATCTGAACGACCTGTCCGCCATCGACGACGACGGTCGCGCCCGTGATGTAACTGCCGGCGTCCGACACCAGCAACAGCAGCGCCCCATCGAGATCGCCGGGGTTGCCGAAACGGCCCATTGGAATCTCACGCTTGATGGCAGTACCTGCTTCGCCGGAAAGATAGTCGTCATTCATTTCGGTGACGAACCAGCCGGGCGCGATCGCGTTGACGCGCACACCTTTGAACGCCAACTCGACGGCCAGCGCCTTGGTGACCTGCACGACGCCCGCTTTTGCGGCGGCGTAGGCAACCGCGCCCTTTGAGACTGCAAGCCCCAGGACCGATGCGATATTGACGATCGCACCCTGCTTCTTGGCGACGAGCAGCCGGCGCGCCGCCTCCTGCGCCCAGAAAAAAACGGCATCGAGGTTGGTCGAGAGGACCTTGCGCCATTCCTCCGGTGGCATTTCGACCGCGCGTCCGCCGTGCGCGATGCCGGCGTTATTGACGAGAATCGTCACTGTGCCGAATGCCTTTTCAACGGCGTCGAAAGCGCGGGCGACGGCGGCATGGTCGGTGACGTCTGCTTCGATCACAACCGCACGACCGCCTTTTCCTTCAATTTCGTCCTTGAGCGATTTGAGCCGGTCGGCCCGGCGGGCCACCAGTGCAACAGCGGCGCCGTTGTCGGCAAGCGCCTTCGCGAATTGCACGCCGAGGCCGCTCGACGCGCCGGTCACCAGCGCCACGCGGCCTTTCAGGCTGAACATATCGGCGGCTTTCATACGAAAGCGGTTATACACGGGGGCGGCAACGATATGGAATAGACCGACAAAAACCCGTAGGTATCGTTCGGACCGAAGGGGCGGCTGGCGTGGAACGGATCTGGCGCGCGACCATCAATAGCTGGAATGGCTTGGTCGCTGTGACGCGGTCGGAAGCCGCCTTTCGCCAGGAGCTCGGCCTGCTGGCGATCGGCATACCGCTGGCGTTTTTCCTCACTTCAGACATCACCAAGCGTTTTGCGCTGATTGGTGTGATTGTCCTTATTCTCATTGTCGAACTGCTCAATACGGCGATCGAGAAACTAAGCGACCGAGTGACCAAAAAAAATGACCCGGCCATCAAGCGGGTCAAGGACATGGGATCCGCGGCCGTCGGGCTGTCTTTGCTTGCGGCCGGG
>JBEVFG010000264.1:0-13001 GCA_040512415.1 Pseudolabrys sp.
TCGGCGACAATGTTGGCGACTGCGCCGGCATGGCCGCCGACCTGTTCGAAACCTATGCGGTCACGACCGTCGCAACCATGGTGCTGGCTTCGATTTTCTTTGCCGGCACGCCATTGCTGCTCACCATGATGACCTATCCGCTCGCCATCGGCGGCGCCTGCATCATCACGTCGATCATTGGCACATTCTTCGTGCGACTTGGCCGCCGTCAGTCGATTATGGGGGCTCTTTACAAGGGCTTCATCGCTTCGGCGCTGCTCTCACTCGTTGCGATCTGGTTTGTCACCGACTCCCTGATCGGCTTCGGCCGCATTGCGGGCGTCAACTTTACCACCACCGGGCAGGCACTTTTCATCTGTGCGATCGTTGGCTTGGCAGTGACCGGCCTGATCATCTGGATCACGGAATACTACACCGGCACCAACTTCCGCCCCGTAAGGTCGATCGCGTCGGCGTCCGTCACGGGCCACGGCACCAACATCATCCAGGGCCTCGCGGTGTCACTTGAAGCAACCGCGCTGCCCGCGCTGGTGATCATCGCCGGAATTCTGGTTTCGTACGCGCAGGCCGGTTTGTTCGGTATCGCCATCGCCGTCACCTCGATGCTCGCGCTCGCGGGCATGGTGGTTGCGCTCGATGCGTTCGGTCCAGTCACCGACAATGCCGGCGGCATTGCCGAAATGGCCGGCTTGCCGAAAAATGTGCGTAAGTCGACTGACGCGCTCGATGCGGTCGGCAACACCACCAAGGCAATCACCAAGGGCTACGCGATCGGCTCGGCCGGCCTCGGCGCGCTGGTGCTGTTTGCCGCCTATAACCAGGACCTGCAGTACTTCACCAGGACCGCGGCTCAGCATCCATACTTCCAGGGCATCCAGCTCGACTTCTCGCTGAACAACCCGTACGTCGTGGTCGGGCTGCTGTTTGGCGGCCTGCTGCCTTATCTGTTCGCCGCGCTCGGCATGACCGCCGTCGGCCGCGCGGCTGGTGCAATCGTCGAGGAAGTGCGGCGGCAGTTCCGCCACAAGCCCGGCATCATGAAGGGCAAGGACAAGCCCGACTACGGCCGTGCCGTCGACATGCTCACCAAGGCGGCGATCAAGGAGATGATCGTGCCGTCGTTGCTCCCGGTGCTTTCGCCGATCGTCTGCTACTTCGCGATCTACTTCATTGCGGGCGGCGGACCGGCGGGAAAATCAGCGGCCTTCTCGGCGCTCGGTGCCATGCTTCTTGGTGTGATCGTGACCGGCCTGTTTGTCGCCATCTCGATGACGTCCGGCGGTGGCGCTTGGGATAACGCCAAGAAATACATCGAAGACGGCCACTACGGCGGCAAGGGTTCTGATGCCCACAAAGCTGCGGTCACCGGCGACACCGTCGGCGATCCCTACAAGGATACGGCAGGGCCGGCCGTGAACCCGATGATCAAGATTACGAACATCGTGGCACTGCTGCTGCTGGCGGTTCTCGCCCACTGATCGTGAGCGCAAATAGGGAAGGGCCCGCGTGTTGCGCGGGCCCTTTTTTGTCGAGCTTACAGACGGAAGCCGACGTTCTTGAAAATATTTCGGATGTAACTCAACTCCTGGCCGCCGGTCGGTGTCGTTTGGGAATAGAAGTCAAAGATCTTTCCGTCCTTGACCCCGTAATTGGCGAGCCTCGTGACCCGTCGCTCTTTGTCAAAATAAACCGCGATGACACGTTGGTCGGAAACCTCGTATGGCATGAACGCTGCGGAGCGGTAAGCCTTTTGCGAAATGTAGTAGAACGCATCGCCACTCACGGTTGCCACCGTGGATGGTGTGCCAAGCACAATGAGAACCTGCTCCTGCGTTGCGCCGACGGGAATTTGCTCGAGTGCGCCTTCCGGCAGCACGTAGCCGCGCTGCAACGTTTCGCTGGTCCTGCCGCAGGCCGAGAGCACCAGCGCGCTGGCGAGCGCGACCGTCAGATGAAAGCCTTTCATGGTACGACGCACCGCTCTCGACCCCAGTCAGTCCCGCTCAAATCTTGCACCGCCGAGGGCGTTGACGTAACGCGACGAGCGGCAGCACCTGAACGGATCCGATGAAATTCCCCTTGTTTCGCCGCCGCGCGTGGTCGGACACCATTTCTACCCTGTATGGCACGATCGTGGCGCAGGCGCGATTGACCTGCTTTTATCGCGAATACGGGGTGCCGGACACGGTAAATGGACGTTTTGACCTGCTGGTTCTGCATTTGGTCCTGGTTCTCGACCGGTTAGCCGACGAGCCGCAATTGCGGGAACTCGGGCAGGCGCTCTTCGATCATTTCTGTACGGACATGGATCGTAATCTGCGCGAAATGGGGGTCGGCGATCTTTCAGTGCCCAAACAAATGCAGCGCGTCGGGGAAGCGTTTTATGGGCGCGCGCAGGCGTACCGGGCAGGTCTGGCCCGTGACGGCGAACAGGCGCTCGCGGAGGCTCTGGAACGGAATATCTACGGCCAAGACGCGGCCAGCCGGGCTGCAGCCGCACGTCTTGCGGCCTATATGCGGGGGACGGCAGGTGAGTTGAGGGTGCAACCAGCCTCACAGATTCTCGCCGGCCAGCTTACAATGCCGGACCCCGCTGCTACCGTTCTTGTTGAGGATGAGGCATCCGGCACAAAAGACTGATACTGATGGAAAACACCCAAAACCCTTGGAGTGTGCCAGTCGCCGTGGACAATATCCCGGAAACCGGACTCCACATTGAAGCTAAGGCGCCAGCCGAGGTACGCGCGCAGCTGGTTAAGCTCGCGAACCTGCGCGATCTGCCGCACCTCTCGGCGGTTTTTGACCTCACACGTCGGGGCGGCGGCGTGCATGTGGCCGGCCAAGTAAAGGCCCGGGTCGGGCAGACCTGCGTGGTGACGCTCGAGCCTCTCGAAAACGATCTCGATGAGCCGATCAACGTTCTTTTCGCGCCGCGGCTCGAGGTTGCTGCGAAGGATGACGGCGCAGACCGCAGGGCTGGCGACGAAGAACCGCCCGAGCCGCTGATCGAGGGCAAGGTCGATCTCGGTGCGGTCGCAACAGAATTTTTGCTGCTCGGGATCGATCCCTATCCTCGCAAGGCGGGCGCTGAATTTGCCGCGGTTAAAACCGCCGATGATAGTGCGAGGCCGTTCGCAGCCCTGGAAGCGCTGAAAAAACGGCTCGGCGGATAACCTTCGAGGAAGCGGGCAACGGGCATGGGCGTGCCAGATAATCGGTTTCTGTGGGATGAACGAGCGGCTATGGTCGCACCCATGTACCGGCTTCACATAAGCGTGCGGCCGGCGTCGCAGTCTACGCCGTCAAGAGCGGTCCATGCCGGATAAGGTTCGTATCGCGCTCGATGCCATGGGCGGCGATCACGGCGCACCCGTGATTTTGCCGGGAGCCGACATTTCGCTCACGCGCCACCCCGACATCGAATTTCTCCTGTTCGGTAACAGCGCCGCGGTCCAGCCAGTTCTCGACAAATTGCCGCGCTTAAAAGCGCATTCGAAGGTCGTACATACAGAAGTCGCAATCCGAATGGACGACAAGCCGAGCCAGGCCCTGCGCTACGGCCGCTGGAAATCGTCGATGTGGCTTGCGATCGACGCGGTCAAAAAAGGGGATGCCGACGTTGCCGTCTCTGCCGGCAATACCGGTGCCTTGATGGCGATGTCGCGTTTCAATCTCAAGATGATCGAAGGAATTGAGCGCCCGGCCATCGCGGCGCTCTGGCCGACGCTGAAGGGCGAATCCGTGGTGCTCGATGTCGGCGCTTCGATTGGCGCCGATGAAGCGCACCTCGTCAATCTTGCCGCCACGGGTAGTGCGATGGCGCGGGTACTGTTCGACATTGAGCGGCCGACCGTTGGTTTGCTGAATATCGGCGCCGAGGAGGTCAAAGGACTGGAGCAGGTGCGCGAAGCTGGGCGCATTCTGCGCGAAGGCCAGTTTCCGCATTTCGACTACCATGGCTTCGTCGAGGGTGACGACATCGGCAAGGGTGTGGTGGACGTCGTGGTCACTGAAGGGTTTGCAGGCAACATTGCGCTGAAGACCGCGGAGGGGACGGCGCATCAGCTCGCATCTTATCTGCGCGCGGCAATGAATCGCACTTGGGCGGCACGCCTCGGTTATCTGCTTGCTCGCCAAGCTTTCCGCACGCTGCGTGACAAGATGGATCCGCGCAAATCGAACGGTGGAGTGTTTCTGGGTCTCAACGGCGTTGTGATCAAAAGCCACGGCGGCGCGGATGCCGAAGGTACCGCGTCAGCCATCGACATGGGCTACGACATGGTGCGCTATGAGTTGCTCGAGAAGATTGGGCAATCGATGGCGCGCGACCTGCAAGCAGGAACGACGGCGCGACTCGCCGGCGGAGCAGGCTCGTGACCGTTTTGCGTTCGGTTGTGCTCGGCTGCGGCATCTATCTGCCAGCTCGGATCGTCAGTAACGACGAACTCGCGCGTTCCGTTGAGACCACCGACGAGTGGATCGTTCAGCGCACGGGGATTCGCGAGCGCCATATTGCGGCGCCGGGGGAGATGACGTCCGATCTCGCGCTCAATGCGGCGCGGGCCGCGCTCACGAATGCCCATGCAGAAGCAAGCTCCATCGATTTGATCGTGCTCGCGACGTCGACGCCCGACCAGACCTTCCCGGCTACTTCGGTATCGGTGCAGGCAGGGTTGGGGATCACGCGCGGCGCGGCCTTTGATCTCCAGGCAGTCTGCTCGGGTTTCGTCTATGCGCTGCAGGTGACCGACGCGTTGCTGCGTAACGGCACCTACAAGTGCGCACTGGTCATCGGCGCCGAGACGTTTTCGCGCATTCTAGACTGGAGCGATCGCACGACTTGCGTCCTGTTCGGTGATGGCGCCGGCGCCCTGGTACTCGAGGCGCAGCCGCAGCCCGGGACTCGCGAGGACCGCGGCATTTTGACGACCCATTTGCGCGCCGACGGACGTCACCGGGCGAAACTCTATGTCGACGGCGGGCCATCATCGACCCAGTCTGTGGGTCACCTGCGCATGGAAGGGCGCGAAGTTTTCAAGCACGCCGTGGCCATGATCACCGATGTCATCGAGGATGCCTTCAAGGCCACGGGATATAGCGCGACCGATATCGATTGGTTCGTGCCGCACCAGGCTAATAAGCGAATTATCGACGGCTCCGCGCACAAGCTCGGTATCGCGCCGGAAAAGGTGGTGATTACCGTGGACCGTCACGGCAATACGTCTGCGGCATCGATCCCATTGGCGCTGTTCGATGCGGTCTCCGACCGCCGCATCAAGCGTGGGAACCTGATCCTGCTGGAAGCAATGGGTGGCGGGTTCACCTGGGGTTCGGCGCTGCTGCGGTGGTGAAGGCTGGAGCCCCGGACGTTCCTCATCAAATTCCTCAAAGGCCCGGTTGACCCCTTCCAGCCATGCTAATATCGTCGATAATTCAGCGGGATACCTTCGCCGGGGGCTAGGGCAGGCGATGACCGGAAAAACTGTGACGCGGGCCGACTTGTGCGAGGCGGTCTATCAAAAAGTCGGTCTTTCACGCACGGAATCGGCTGCTTTGGTTGAGTTGGTGCTCAAGGAGATCACCGACTGCCTGGAGCGTGGCGAAACCGTGAAATTGTCGTCGTTTGGGTCTTTTGTTGTGCGTAAAAAGGGCCAACGGATCGGTCGGAACCCGAAAACGGGTAAAGAAGTGCCAATCTCGCCGCGACGCGTTATGGTGTTTAAGCCGTCGGCGATTCTCAAGCAGCGCATCAACAATGGCGCCGCTGAGCCGGCCTGAGCCGACAGCGTCAGTCGCGTAGAACCGCGTTCGATAAACAACCAGAGGTGAGGTCGCTTTGGACAACAAGGCGCCGGACGCTTTTCGCACCATCAGTGAGGTGGCGGACGATCTCGACTTGCCGCAGCATGTACTGCGCTTTTGGGAAAGCCGTTTTCACGAAATCAAGCCGATGAAGCGCGGCGGAGGACGCCGCTATTACCGGCCGGATGACATCGACCTGCTGCGCGGCATACGCCACTTGCTCTACGGCGAGGGCTACACCATCCGCGGCGTGCAACGAATTCTGCGCGAGCAAGGCTCGAAGTTCGTTCAAGCCGTGTGGGAGGACGGCGCGCCGCAGCCGCCTCATGGCGTTGTCGAGAGCGAAGAACAATTCGCCGAAGAGAACGAGACGGTCGAAAACCTCCTTGAGGAAGAGAGCGGCATTCGTGGCCGGCTGTCATCGTTGATCGGCCGCGATTTGGGCGACAGACAGGACGACGCCGCGGCACGGATTGACCCGCCGATGGCAAGCGCACCAATGCCGCGCATCGACCCCGCTGACCGCGCGCTCCATAGCGGCAGTGCCATCGATCAGTCGGTCCAGCAACTGCAGGACGCCGTGCCGACAGCGTCGCGTCAACCTTCACCGGCCGTGACCGGCGGGTTGGGCGGTGAGGATTTGCATAAATTACGTGCGGTCCTGCATGACCTCGTCGAGTGCCGCAAACTGATTGATGCGGTGGTGGCAAGGCCGCACTAGGCCAGTTTTCCACTTCAGCCTTTGAACCGGCGGGCACTTCCATCGCAGCCGCGCATGCCAGCGGGGTCGCGGCCCTGCTGCTGGCATCGAAACCGAACCTCACGCCTGCCCAGGTGCGCGCCAGCCTCACCCGTGCTGCGACCCGAATTCCGGGCAAGCGCAATGAGGTCGGAGCCGGGGTCATCGACGCGCTGGCCGTGATCAATCCAGGCCGCAAATAGCCTTCCGGGCCCGCGATCTGCTAGGTAAGGCCCCGATGTCATTCCTCTGGGTCGATCGCCATGGCCGCGCCGGATTCCCTCATCGTTGAACGTCCGTCCAGCGACATTGTTGTCCTGAAGATCAACCGTCCGCAGGTGCGCAATGCGCTCAATCTGGATGTGCGCACGCGGCTTGCCGACGAAGTGACGCGCTGCGGTGCGGACAATGCAGTGCGCTGTGTCATCGTCACCGGTTCGGATGTCACTTTTGCAGCCGGCGCCGACATTGGCGAGATGGCCGAGGCGAGCCCTGTCGAGGTCATGTCGCGCAACGTGCAGAAATACTGGCGCGCGCTCATGGACTGTCCAAAGCCACTTATCGCCGCGGTAGAGGGCTTTGCGCTTGGCGGCGGACTTGAACTGGCATTGTGCGCAGACATCATTATTGCGGGTGAGGGGGCAAAGCTCGGCCTGCCAGAGGTCAAGGTCGGCATCCTCCCCGGTGGCGGCGGCACGCAAAAACTGGCCCGACTTGTCGGGCGCCACCGCGCCATGTTGCTGATCATGACGGGGAAGGTGTTCAGCGCCGCGGAGGCTTTGGGCATGGGCGTCGTCAGCGAAGTCGCGCCGTCGGGTCAGGCGTTGTCGCGCGCGGTCGAAATCGCCAGCGACATTGCGGCGATGCCCACGGTATCAATCATGCAGATCAAAGAAATCATCAACGCCGGGCTTAATGCGCCGCTCGATACGGCGTTGATGCTGGAGCGCAAGGCATTCCAGCTGCAGTTCGCTACGCGCGATCAGAAGGAAGGCATGCGTGCCTTCATGGAAAAAAGAAAACCCAAGTTCGAAGGGCAGTAGCGCGTGGCGTTTGACCTTTCCCGGCCCGATCTTATCTCCGCGGTGTTCGGCACCGGCACTATGGGTCGTGGCATCGCTCAATTGTGCGCCCAAGCCGGGCTCACGACATTGTTGTTCGATTCAAACGGCGGCGCGGTAACGCAAGCCATCGCTGCGATTGACAAGGGCCTCGAAGGGCTGGTGTCGAAGGGGCGCATGACTGCCGAGACAAAGAACGGTGTGCTCGGCCGCCTGAAACCGATCAGTACCTACGATGAGTGCGCAAGAGCGGGAATTGTGATCGAGGCCATCGTCGAGGACATCTCGGCCAAGCGTTCCCTGTTTCGCGAGCTCGAGCAGCGGGTGGCTGCCGATGCCGTGCTGGCAACGAATACATCGTCCCTGTCGGTCACCGAAGTTGCCGCCGGATGCGCGCAGCCGCGGCGCGTTGCCGGCCTGCATTTTTTCAATCCCCCGCCGTTGATGAAGCTGGTCGAGGTTATCGGTGGCCTGCGCACCGAGCCCCGGGTTGTGGAGTCGCTGGTGGAATTTGCACGGCGGATCGGCAAACACCCGATCGTCGCCGCAGACTCGCCGGGCTTCGTGGTCAATCACGCAGGCCGTGCCTACGGTCCCGAAGCGCTCCGCATCGTCGCGCAGGGAATTGCAAGCCCACAGGAGGTCGATGCCCTGATGAAAGATGCGGCTGGGTTCCGCATGGGACCCTTTGAGCTGCTCGATCTTGTCGGCGGCGATGTCACACACGCGGTGATGGTGAGTATCTTTGAGCAATTTTTCAATGAGCCGATGTACCAGCCATCGGCACAAATGGCGGTGCGCGTCGCGGGTGGTCTGCTTGGTCGGAAGTCGAAGCAGGGCTTCTACAGCTACGAGGGCGCGCCTGCCAAAGACAAACCGACCGTGCCCGTCCAGCCGGGAGCAAAGCCTGCCGCCGCATGGGTCGCAAACGAGGACGGCGCGGCCGAGCTTGCCGAATGGCTGAAGGGCGCCGGCGTCAAAGTCCAGTTCGGCGGCACGCCGGCGGCGGGAATTCCGTGCTTCGTCGCGCCGCTCGGGGAAGATGCCTCGGGTGCGGCTGTACGGTTGCAACTCGATCCCGCGCGGACCGTTGCTGTCGACATGTTCGGGCGCTTTTCCGGACGGCGGACACTGATGAAAACGCCGCTCACCAAGCCGGACATCCTGGCCGCTGCGGTGGCGGCGCTGTCGACGGAAAAAATGCCGGTCACCGTGATCAACGACAGTCCGGGCTTCGTCGTGCAGCGGCTGCTCGCGATGATCGTCAATATCGGCACGCGCATCGCCGAATTGCGCATTGCAGCGCCGGCCGACATCGACACGGCCGTCGAGCTCGGCCTCAATTATCCAAGAGGGCCGCTCGCGCTTGGAGATGTGCTCGGCCCCGGGCGCGTCCTCACCGTGCTCGACGGAATGCAGGCCATTACCCACGACCCAAAGTATCGCGCTACCACCTGGTTGCGCCGGCGCGCGCGGCTGGGCGTGTCGCTTCATACGCCGGATTGAACGCTCGCAAAAAACACGTGAACAGTTTTATTTGTAAGTGGAAAACCGCTTTTCGCGCCGCGCAAGCCGGTTACGATCAGGGCCATGCTGAAAGCCCCGACCGATGCGGACCTTGTTCGACTGCGCCAGTTCCTGAACAGACTTGAATCCGACGCGAAAGACGCCGTCGAAGATGCGGAACTTTTCCGCCGCGAAATCGATAGATTGAAAAGCGAGATTGCCTACCTCGAGGCCGCCCGCTCGAAGGCCTACCTGGCGCAGATTGGTATTGACTTCGGTGCTGCCGGATCAGGGCGATGGAATAATTCCGCTCAGCGCGGCAGACCGAGTTGACCAAATTTTGGGCGCGGAAGGCCCGCCTTGTCGCGCATCATCAATTCAAAAAACCCCGCGAACATCGCCAAATTCGGAAGCGTGAACATCCAGAATTCGGTCGTTCGCAGCAGATGGTTGAACGAATCCGTATGGCTGCGGGTATTAACCAAATACTCGATCGAGTAAGCGAGCGCGGCGATCCAAAGTAGCCATCGGGCGTATCGGAAAAACAAATAGGCATGTGATGCGGTCATGCGGACGCTCCTTGATCGACAAGCGTAATCGCGAAAGTGCGGCGATTCAACTGATGCAGGCGATCGTGGCGGTTTAGTCTCTCGGTGAAAAGATGGTCGGGGCGGCGGGATTTGAACCCACGACCCCTTGTCCCCCAGACAAGTGCGCTAACCGGGCTGCGCCACGCCCCGACCGAGAACGGGGCGGACTATAGGGATGAGCGCGGGTGTGTCAAACGAAGGGGGGTTGCTTATGCCTTCGCCGTATCCGGCGGCGTAAGCAGCACTAACGCCGCCGCATCTATAATAAGATGAGAGGGGGGAGCCCGCCGACATTGAGAAAAACCGCCATCCGCACCGACCTTGAGACGATGTATTTCAGCGGGCTGCACCATTGGCTGCGTCCGTTGGTCGGCGGCGTCGGTGCGATCCTTACGCTGCATCACGTGCGTCCGGCACGTCCCGAGGCGTTCCAGCCGAATCGGTATTTGGAAGTTACGCCGGAATTTCTCGATCGGCTGCTGCGGCGACTTGCGCGGTCACGCATCGACGTGGTGTCGCTCGACGAAATGCATCGACGATACATCGAGGGCGATTTCGCGCGGCGTTTCGTCTGTCTCACCTTCGACGACGGCTACAAAGATTTCCTGCGATGGGCCTATCCGTCGCTTCGGAAATACAAACTGCCGTTTGCGATGTTCATCGCGACCAGTTTTCCCGACAGGCTGGGTGAACTGTGGTGGATCGCGCTCGAGGCAGTCATTGCGCAAAACAATCGCATCGGAATGGTGATCAACGGCGCCGATCAATACTTTGAATGCGCGACGATGCGACAAAAGCGTGAGCTCTACGCTGCGATCTACGGCTACCTGCGCAGCATGAAGACGGAAGAAGAGGTACGCCGCACGGTGCGCGATCTTTGCGCGTGTTACAGCGTCGACGTCGTTTCGTTCTGCCGCGACCTGTGCATGGGTTGGCAAGACATCGCCGAACTTGCCACCGATCCGCTGTGCACAATTGGCGCGCATACAGTCAATCACATGATGCTTAAAAAGGTACCGAGCGATGCGACCGTGCGCGCTGAGATGGAAATGAGCAGGGCCGTGTTGGAGGCGGCGCTCGGAAACCGCCCTGAGCACCTTGCATTTCCCGTCGGCGACGTGACGTCAGCCGGCCCGCGCGAATTCCGCATTGCCGCCGAACTCGGCTTCAAGACCGCGCTGACGACGCGGCTGGGCGTGCTGTTCAAGGCGCACCGCGACTATTTGACCGCGCTGCCGCGCATCTCCGTCAACGGTGAGTTTCAGCGCCAGCGTTATTTGAAGGTGCTGATATCGGGCGCGGGCACGGCGGTCTGGAACCGGTTCCGTCGGCTCAGCGTGGCTTAGCGTCGGGTTTTGCCATCCAGCTGATCAGCGGCATCGCGGGCAGCACCCAGCCGAGCCCGGCGACAATGTAGTAGATCGTCGCTACCCAGCCATTGATATTGGTGAGCACGGATTGTGCCAGCGCCATCGCCAGAAGGCCCCAGACGACGACGAGAGCAAGGAGCGCGACAGCGCCGATCAATTTGCGGGTGCGGATCGCCATAGCGGGCAGTCTCGTCGCTCAATTGCGGTGCGTCGCCGCGGACTATATGGTGCGCGCCATCTCCTGCAGCAAGACGATGCACGAACCGATCAAAGTGTCCAATGTCAGTTTGCGCCCGGTGCGGCTCTGGCTGCTGGTATCGGCTGCAATGATATTGCTGACACTGATCGTCGGGGGGACGACGCGGCTCACGGAATCCGGACTTTCGATCGTCGAGTGGAAGCCGGTCACAGGCGTCTTGCCGCCGCTTTCGCAGGCTGAGTGGCAGGCCGAGTTCGCCAAGTACCAGGCCATCCCGCAGTATCGGGAACTCAATCGCGGCATGGGCCTTGATGCTTTTAAGACGATTTACTGGTGGGAGTGGTCGCACCGTCTGCTGGCGCGGCTGACCGGCGCTGTATTTCTGCTGCCACTGTTATTTTTTCTCTGGCGCGGCAAGATTCCTCCCGGGCTTCGATTGCGATTGTGGACGATTTTCGGTGCGGGAGCCGCACTCGGGGCGGTTGGTTGGTGGATGGTATCTTCCGGTCTGACGCAGGGCGTCAGCGTTTCGCAATATCGCCTGGCGTTTCATCTGACGCTGGCCACGACGATTTATGCGGCGGTCCTGTGGACGGCCCGGCAACTCGCGGACCAGTCCCCGAGCATGGCGCCGGCGCGCCTGCGCTTCGGTGCGCTCACGCTTGCCGCCCTGCTACTGTTTCAGATCTATCTCGGCGCACTGGTCGCCGGTCTCGATGCCGGGCTCGTCTTCAATACCTGGCCGCTTATTGACGGCACATTCGTGCCTTCGTCCGAAAGGCTGTGGTTCGTCCAACCGGCGTGGCGCAACTTGTTCGAAAACACGCTCACCGTCCAGTTCAATCACCGTATGGTCGCATATGCAATTTGGGCTCTCGCGACGTTGCACGCCTGCGATGCATGGCGCAGCCGCGTGGGCTTGAGCAGTGCTCTGATACTCGCCGGCGCGATCACCTTGCAGGCTGTGCTTGGGATTGTGACACTGCTGCATCAGGCGCCACTGCCTCTGGCGCTTGCGCACCAGGTGCTGGCAATTCTGGTATTTAGCGTGGCGGTGATCCATGCCGAGCGTCTATCGCATCGGGGCGGCTCACTGGCCACGGATCGAAGGCAGGCGGAGCGGGGCGCATGATTGATAGCAAAATCGTCGACGGCGTCGCCGTTCTCACGATGGCTCATGGCAAGGCCAACGCACTCGACATCGAATTTTGCGACGCTCTAGCGGCCCGCTTCGATGTTTTGCGCAAGGCCGATGCAAAGGCGGTCGTGCTGACGGGAAAGGGAAAGATTTTCTCCGCCGGCGTCGACCTCAAGCGGTTGAGTGCGGGCGGAGCCGACTACATTCGCCGGTTCCTGCCCGCGTTGCATCGTCTTTACGAAGCGGTGTTCTTCCACCCGAAACCCGTGGTGGCTGCCGTCAACGGTCACGCCATTGCCGGCGGCTGCGTGCTCGCCTGTTGCGCCGATCGCCGGCTCATGGCGCGCGATGCCGGCCGTATCGGCGTCACAGAAATTCTGGTGGGCGTGCCGTTTCCGGCGCTGGCTTTCGAAGTCGTGCGCTTTGCGGTTCCGCCCCGTTATTTGCCGGAGTTCACGCTCTCAGGCGCAACCTATGCGACCGATGAGGCATTGCGGCGGGGCTGGATAGACGAAGTAACGGAGCCCGGCAAATTGATCGACGATGCGATCGTGGTCGCGCAGCAATTGTCCCAGCTGTCACCGGCGGCGTTCGCG
>JBEVFG010000265.1:0-10526 GCA_040512415.1 Pseudolabrys sp.
TTCATGGGTACCTCCTCTGCGGGAAATCGGCTTGGTGCTCTTCGCGTTTCACTGGTGATGGGCCGACACGCTCTTGACGTATTCGGACAGCAGATCACTCGACGCCAAGCCGCTGACGTCGCCAAGACTAAGGATGCCAATCATCCGCTTGCTCTTGTTGATCACTGGTAACCTGCGAACCTTCAGTTGCTCCATATGCCGCACCGCTTTGGCGAGGTCATCCTCATCGCTGCAGCAATGAATGCCTGGAGTCATCACATCGCGTGCGGTCGCGCGGCCGGGATCGAAGCTTTCCTCCGCCAACCCCTTACATACGATGTCGCGGTCGGTCACCATTCCGATGAGTTGATCTTTCTCTCCGATTGGAATCGCGCCTACGTCATGCTTGCGCATCAATTTCGCGAGTTCGATGACGGGGGTATCGGGACCAACCCATTCAACGCCCTTGTGCATCGCTTCTTTGACTTTCATGGCAGACCTCCATTGGTGGAAGATGCAGCCCCCCAAATTGCTGGAAGTAAATGCTGGTACTTGTGGAATTCTGCCGACAACGCGTGTCAAAAACGATTGGACTGAGGTCCAATCGTTTTGGCCCGCGAAGGTCTGCTTTATTTCGATCCAACCAACGACAGTGGCCGCATCCTGACGCGGGGGCTGAGGATGACGATAGGTGCAGCGCTAAAAATTGGCCTTGGCGTCGTCTGCTTCGCGATCGGCGCGGCGTGTTTAATTGGGGCCATCTGCATCTTGTTCTTTATTTCAGCGTCTGATGCCGCTATCCCCGCAACGTTCGGGGCGCTCGCGGCCATATTTCTATTGATCGCATTTTTGTTGCTACGACGGGTGCGCTGGCACAACGACTAATTCGAGTGATGCTGCGCCACGGTGTCCGCTTTACCTCCAAAAGCCGACAATCGCAGCGGCAAACACCATGTCCGCTTTGTGCCAATAGCGGACATTCAGTCATTTATTCGATCACCTCGTGCGGCGTTGGCTGATTTCATCCTCCCAGTGCGATCGCAATTCCCACCAGCGCGGCGCCGACGACTACCATTGTAAGACCCGTTGGCCAGGGTCGAAGGCCTGCATAACGCGCAAAAATCACTCCGCAAAAAAACAAGGATACCACCGCAACAGCATTGGAGATTCGCAGCGCCATTTGCGCATTGTCAAAGATGAGAAAGGGAATCACGACCGGAAAGGTCGACAGAATTACTAGGATACAAACGCCCAATGCACCCAGCCAGTCGCGCCCGGTCAGTCTCGGGCGCATTTCGGAATCCGGAACGCGGCGAAGTCCTTCTCGGATCAATTCCAGCTGCGGAGGTTGAAAAATTGACGCCAGCAGCGGGGGGAGCGCTTCTGCAATGGTGCGGTGGGCGCTTTCACGATCGGTCGTTCCGCGCACTTCCCGCAGCAACAAGGCATTGCTGCCTCGCTCGGCAAGGCGCGCCATAAGGTACATTCCGGCATCAATGATTCCCCACGCAACATTGCAGCCGAGTGCCGCTATTAACATGGTCTGGATCTCAGTTCGGTCCGCCGTGACGACGCTCGTTGCGCCGGTGACTGTCAGTGCCATAATCAGACCGAAAAGAATTTCCGCGATGCGCTCGCTTGGCTCGAGTACCCGATCAGGCAGTTTCATTGATCACCCCTGGTGGAAACACCTATCTCGCACTTGCATTCCGGCCGAAGAAGAAGAAGCATTCTAGCCTGAGGCCAAAAGCGGCATTTGTCCGATTAAGGCTATTGGAGCGCAATTTGCGATCGGCTGAATTGAATGGTTCACGTGCCAGCGTATTGGTCGCAACCACTGCGACATGGTTCATTTCTCTCGCCATCGGTCTGGCCCATGGTCCGGCGGCCGCAGAATCCTCTGGAGCCACAATCAATCTCGGTGGCCGTGGCTGGTCCCCGGCTGAAGGTCAACCCACCACGTCGGATCGCTCAGCGAACCAATTTGGCTTTGACGTTCGCGCCGGGCTTGCATCCGATTACATGTATCGAGGAACGACGTTATCCGATCACCAACCGGCGGTCGGTGTCGCGATGGAAGCAACGTTTGCCCAATTCTACACCGGCGTCTCGGTGGCTAGTGTCAAGCTGCCGACACAACCGGCTGCAGAAGTCACATTAACGGGCGGAGTTCGCGCAACGATCGGAGATATCGAGTTCGATCTACGCGTAGCATACTTCCTCTATCCCCGCGAAATACCATCCAGCGACATTGATTATTGGGAGGTGGCCGCCCGCGCAGACAAACGGATCACTGACTCGATCCGTGTTGCCGGCGGTTTCGCCTATTCGCCGAACGTCTCCAATACTGGCGCCTGGAGCTGGTACGCAGCCGCTGGCCTGGGTTACGACGTGCCGAGCGGCTTACTACTGCAGGACATCGGCGTATCGTTCACCGGAGGCGCCGGCTATTCCTGGTTCGGCAATCAGTCCCAGGAGCTTGGGGGTTTTCCGCTACCCGCCTATCTCAATTGGCAAGCCGGCGTCACGTTCACACGCAAGATGTTCAACCTCGACCTCCGTTATTACGACACCAATTTGTCGAAAGAAAACTGCTTCGTCTTGACTGGAGACCTGAACGCAGTGCCGGGCGGCAGCATAAATCCCATCACGAACCCGGAAGGGCTGATGTCACGCTGGTGCAAGGCCACGTTTGTTGCAAAGGTCTGGTTTGCATTAAATTAGCCTCTGGCTGCGCAGCGATGACGGTTTTGCTTTATTTCGTATCGTTTGCTTCGTTGTTTGCGCTGTTTGCAAGCGTCATTGCAGGAATATTTTGGGTCCTGACCAAATTTCTTCGAGCGCTCATGGCCCCGCGCGCCGCCTCCAAACGTCGCAGCGATGCCTCCGTCGATCTCCACCCGCATCATCTGAAACGGGCCGGTCAATAAACGCATCTCGGTTGCGCCGACGCCTCCTGTGGTAGCCTCACCCGAATGGTGCAACCACCGTTACGATGGCTGAATCATGAGACTGCTGAAACGCTTTTTGCAGCGTTTGGTAATCCTCGGGCTGGGCATCTTTAGCGTCTGGCTTATTGTCTTTGTTGTCTTCGAATTTGCGGACCGCAGGCTGCCATGGTTTCTGGCCTTGGCTGTCACCTATGGAGTCGCAGCATACATTATCTTACCGCGTATCGTTCGCATGGGTCTCAAGATCCTCCAACGGAAGCGGGTGCCAAGCTATACAATTACCGGTGACGGGTTGCCCGGCGACCCTGTCAATCTCGTGCTCGTCGGTACGCTTCAACAGCTGCACACTGCATTTGCAACCGCCGGCTGGTCAGAGGCCGACCGGTTGGGGCTGGCAAGCTCGTGGCGCATGGTCCGGGCATTCGTATTTAACTCGCCCTACCCGACCGCCCCGTTCAGCACGCTTTACCTTTTCGGACGCGGCCAGGATATCGGCTTCCAGAAGGCAATTGATGACAGCCCACGGAAGCGCCATCACATTCGATTCTGGGCCCTGGACACGGCGCTCGTCGAGGCCACATGGGGAACGGCCAAATTCTGGCTGAACACCGATCGACCACCGAACGATGCGCATGTTTACTGGATCGGAGCCGGGACCAAGGATACCGGTTTCTCGCTGACCCAACTCACATTCCAGATCACTCATGCAACCGATTCGGATACGAACGCCGAGCGGGATTTCATCGTCGCCGAGTTGGGGAATAACCAACTCATCGGAGACGTGAGCAAGTTCCAAGCGGGTCAAAACGTCGAACACATCAATCACTACGTCACCGATGGCGAAATCGCGCTGGCTAACCTGAAGATAGCTGGCGCATAATCACATCCGCCGACGGGCAAAGGAGGCTGCGATGCCCTCTGTCGACCAACTCATTGTCTGGATCGTTGTTGGACTACTCGGCGGCGGTCTCGCCGGGGCATTGACGACCTGGGAGCGTGGGGGCTTCGGCCTCTTTCGCAATTTGGCGCTTGGCCTCGCGGGTGCTCTCATTGGCGGGCTGTTGTTCCGCGTATTCGGGATTTGGCCGGGCCTGGACAAGATCGCCATCTCGCTTCGTGACGTCGTTGCCGCCATCGTGGGTTCACTTATTTTGCTCGCGGCGCTCTGGCTTTGGCGAAAATTCAGATCGTCGGAAGCAAGCCAGTGACCTTGATGTCCGCCTATGGCCCTTAACGCGGAAGGGTAGTCTTAGTCGGGGCAAATCGTGACGCGCATCCTTGTCACCGGCGCATCGGGCTTTGTTGGACGGGCTCTGGTCGCCGAGCTCGCCGATGCCGGACATTCCGTGCGGGCGGCGATGCGGCAGCCCGCGGACATATTCCCTCGCTCGGTCGAGGTGATCGCCGTATCGGATCTGACGCGCCCGGTCGAATGGCGCCCGCTGCTCAGGGATATCGACACGGTGGTTCATCTCGCCGGCATCGCGCATGCCGGACCGGAGATTGCCGAGCAGGCCTATGACCGGGTCAATCGCCTGGCGACCGCCGAACTGGCAGGCGCGGCGAAAATCATGGGCATCAAACACCTGGTCTTCATGTCGTCGATCCGCGCGCAGAGCGGACCGGCATCCGACAGCATCCTGCGCGAGACCGACGTGGCCCAGCCGACGGACTTTTATGGACGCTCCAAGCTTGCCGCCGAGGACGCCGTGCGCGCCGCCGGTGTGGCGTTCACGATCCTGCGGCCGGTCCTGATTTATGGTCCGGGTGTCAAAGGCAATTTCGCGCGCCTGATCGAGCTTGCGCGAAAATCGTGGCCGCTGCCGCTCGGCCTTTGCCGCAACCGCCGCTCGCTGCTGGCGCGGCGAAACCTGATCGACGCCGTTCACTTTGCCGTGGCGTCGTCCGCGGCGAAAGGCGAGACCTACGTCGTGGCCGATCCCGATCCGCTGACTTTGGCCGAGATCGTGACGGCATTGCGCGCGGGCGAAGGCCGTAGAGCGGGATTGCTGCCTGTGCCGCCGGGGCTGATTGCACTCGCCTCGAGCGCGCTCGGCCGCGCCGAGGAATGGCAGCGCCTGGGAGGGACGCTGGTCGCCGATCCAGCCAAACTGATGCAGGCCGGATGGAAGCCTGCCCTCGACACGCGGGAGAGCCTTGGGGCGCTCGCGCGCGAAAGCGGTTTTAACCGGTAACCGTGCCGTAGCCCTCGCACAGCCAGGCGCGACGATCTGCACAATTCAAGTTTCAGGCTCTGCGGCTAGTCTACAAACAAGTCCAAAAACCAGGTCCAACGCAGGAGCATCATCCAATGAATGCAGCATGGCTCTTGGGGGTCTATCTCCTGATACTTGTAGTCGGGGTCGCACTCGTCGTCGCAACCGGCGTGTTCGTGCTGGATCGAAACTATTCCTCGCTGAGCATGCCAATTTCCATTTTTCTATACTTCGCCGTGTTTTTCTTCGGATGGAAACTTGCGGTCCGTTTGACGGCACCTCGGCATTAGCAATAGCCTTGAGGCACGCAATTGGGAGGACGTCCATGAACCGGTTTCAAAAATTCGGCATTGCAATGGGTACGGTTGCACTGGCCTGTTCCGGTGCTCTGTTTCAGACATCCGGCGCAGTAGCGCAAACCTGGCCCAGCCGGACAGTGACCATTGTCGTCCCGTTCGGCGCCGGCAGCATCACCGACGCGATGGCGCGCGTGCTCGCCGACAAATTGGGCACCATGTGGAAGCAATCCGTCGTTGTGGAAAATCGCCCCGGTCTTCCCGGGACCACGGGCGTGGCGAAGAGTGCGCCCGACGGCTACACCTTGATGCTCACATCGAACGGCCACACGATCGCGGGCGCCATCAACAAGGGCATCCAGTTCGACCCGGTGAAGGATTTTGCCGGCGTGACGGTGATCGCCTCGGTGCCGCTTGTTGCGATCGTGCCCGCTGATTTTCCGGCCAAGACGCTGAAGGAATTTGTCGCGCTCGCAGCCGAGTCGCCGGGGAAACTGAATTTCTCGTCGGCCGGCGTCGCCAGCACCTCGTTCCTGTCTGCCGAGATCTTCAGGCAGGGTGCCAAGATCAACATCGTTCATGTGCCCTACAAAGGCGTGCCGGATGCGACCAATGCGGTGATCCGCGGCGACGTCCAGATGTACTTCGCGCCTATTCCCAACGCGAAGGAACTGAGCGAGGCCGGCAAGGTCCGCGCGATCGCCATCAACTCCAGCAAGCGTGCGCCCCAGCTCCCGGACGTCCCGACCATCGCGGAGGCGGCGCTGCCGGACTACAAATATGAATCCTGGTTCGGCCTGATGGCGCCGGCCGGAACGCCGCCCGCAATCGTTGCCCAGATCAGCCGGGATGTCGCCCAGGTGCTGAGAACGCCTGACATGATTGAAAAGCTGACCGCGTTCGGCTCGATCCCCGCTCCCAATTCGCCGGAGCAATTCGACGCGATCATCAAGAACGACACCGAGCGCTACGGCAAGGTTCTCAGGGATGCGGGCGTCGCCTTGAACTAGCGGGCTGACGCCCTAACGTTCGAACGACTGTCGTTTCTGTCCTAGATGAAAGGATCGCACCCGTGGCCTAATCTTTGCATGAAGTCATGCACGGAGGATGATTTGCCGTGTTCGCGATCCCACGTCGATATGGCCACTTTCTTTTCGCAGTAATTCAATCTGGCCTCACCTGTTTGATTGCGGCGGGAGTGGCGAGCTTGCCGCTCGTGACGATGAGCCAATTCGTTATTCACTGGCTGCTGTCTTGGATCGTTTCTTGGGTTGCCATGCTTCCTGTCGTCATTCTGGCGGCTTCTTTGATTCGATCAATTTCTGTCCGTCTGACGAGGGGCGAATAGGTTTAAGGGTTGGCTCCCTCGGCAGACCCGTCTTTATTTCAATCGCCATTGAAATATTTCTTGACACCGATTTCATATTTCGATAACCATTGAAATATGGAAAATGCAGATGCCGTCTCAGCACTGGCTGCTCTCGCACAGGAAAATCGCCTGGATGTCTTTCGTCTGCTGGTACAGGCGGGACCTGAGGGCATGCCCGCCGGCAGCGTGGCGGGTGACCTGAAGATTGCGCCGAACACGCTGACCTTCCATTTCGACCGGCTTCGGGACGCCGGACTTGTCACCGTGCGCCGGGAAGGACGCTCGATGATCTACGCAGCGCGATTTGAAGTCATGAACGAGTTGCTCGGCTTCCTGACCGAGAATTGCTGCCAGGGGGCAACCGAAACGTGCGCGCCGGCCATCTGCAAACCTGTCGCCCGCAACAAACGCAAGGTCGCCGTGTCATGAAGCGGATGCATGTTCATGTCTCCGTCGACAACATCGAGAATGCCGTTGGGTTCTATTCGGCCCTGTTTGCGACAAAGCCTGCGGTCGTAAAGCACGACTATGCCAAGTGGATGCTTGACGACCCTCACGTCAATTTTGCGATCTCGTCACGTGGAGACAGTCCCGGTCTCGATCATCTCGGCATCCAGGTCGAGAGCGAGGATGAACTGCAAGATGTCTATTCGCGGCTTCGCGGCGCGGGCCAAAACGTTATCGAAGAAGGGAAGACGACCTGCTGCTACGCCAAATCGGAAAAATCCTGGGTCGATGATCCGGCCGGCATCTCCTGGGAAACGTTCTTCACGACAGGCGAGAGCACGAACTACGGCACGAGCTTCGAGAAAGGGGCGCGCGTTGCTCACACCAAAGCGTGCTGCGGTCCCAAGGCATGACCGACAGGCCCTTCAATGTTCTGTTTCTTTGCACCGGGAATTCGGCGCGCTCGATCATCGCCGAAGCGATCCTGAACAAGACCGGGCGTGGACAATTCCGCGCCTATAGTGCGGGAAGTCAGCCCAAGGGGCGCGTCAATCCGAGTACGATCCACCTCCTGAAATCGCTCGGATACGACACGACCGATTTCCGCTCCAAATCATGGGCTGAGTTCGCGAAACCAGGCGCCCCGCCCCTCGATTTTGTGTTCACTGTCTGTGACAACACGGCGGGCGAGACCTGTCCTGTCTGGCCCGGACAGCCGATGACGGCGCATTGGGGCATTCCCGATCCTGCCGAGGCGACAGGATCAGATGCGGAAATTGCGCTCGCCTTCAAGGATGCCTACCGGATGCTTTTTCAACGCATAGGCATTTTCACGGCACTTCCAATCCGCAGCCTCGACCGGCTAAGTCTGCAACAAAAACTTCGCGACATCGGCCGCGTGACTGACGAAGCCGCGACAGAGCGGACTTGATGTCGTCACCGGCTCAACGCACCGTCTCCGAAGCCCTTGGCACGACGTTTCTGCTCGCCACGGTGATCGGTTCGGGGATCATGGCGCAGCGGCTTTCGGGCGGAAACGATGCGCTGGCTTTGCTGTGCAACACCCTTCCGACCGGCGCGATCCTGACGGTCCTCATTTTAGTCCTGGGGCCGGTCTCGGGCGCTCACTTCAATCCTGCCGTGAGCCTTGTCTTTGCGATGCGCGGCGAACTTTCCCGGCCAATGGCAGGCATCTATCTCATGGCCCAGCTATGTGGCGCCGTTGCCGGCGTTTGGGTGGCCCATCTCATGTTTGAATTGCCGGTGTGGCAGTTCTCGACGCATGTCCGGACAGGCCCGGGGCAATGGCTCGCCGAGGCGGTCGCGACCTTCGGACTATTGTTGACTATTTTCGGTTGCGTGGCACGTGCACCAGGCGCCGTTGACTACGCCGTCGGTCTCTACATTACGGCCGCATATTGGTTCACAGCGTCGACATCATTCGCCAATCCAGCCGTGACCATCGCGCGGGCGCTCTCGGACACGTTCGCGGGTATCGCCCCGACAAACGTTCCTGCATTCATCTTTGCGCAGCTTGCGGGCGCACTCGGCGCGCTGTTACTGGCGCGCTGGCTCTGGACCAATGCCGGCAAACGAGCTTCGCAAAGAGCTCGCTAAGGGAGCGGACCGGGCTTCCCTGCCAAATCGTGCCGCCTATTTTGATTTCCATAGACTCACAGAGCCAACGAGCGCATAAGCAGCTTCGATGATGAGCTTTCGGGCCGCCAAACTATTGGTCGTTATTGCGGTCTGTGGCGGGTGTGCTTGTGGAGTGCCGGCAAGGGCTCAGACACTAGGAGCTCAGACACTCAAGAAAGAACCGGACGCCAACCAGCTAGCCTGCGGACAAAAAGCCCTCGTCGAAAACAACACCTGTCCGGCGGATCAGATTTTAGAAGTGACCGGCAGCTGTCTCAGAACGACACCTACAATTGATGTGGTGCAAACCCCAAGGGGAACGCAATACAACTGCATCAAGCGAAAGCGGAATTAAACCCGCGTGTCATCAGATGGGCGTGAGAGCGTCGGTTCGTTAGTCGCGCACTAAAGGCACAGTTTCTTCAGCATCTGGTCGAGGGCCGCCTTGCCCTCCAGATTTGCCGTACCTCGCGAATCAAAAAGTTGCTCCGAGTGCGCGATCGGGCTTTGCCGTCCAGCCCGGTAGATTTCCCACCGCCACGGCGTCGGCATGCGGGCGCGGTTCTTCACCACCACCGAATAGTCATCCCGCTCGAGGCCGCCCTTCATGGCGCGCATTGCTGCATAGCGGGAGTTGCCGCCGATGATGGCGCCTGATCTCGCTCCCGGTGCGCGGTCAGGTGCGCGATCTGGCGCGCTCACCAGATAAGAAACGCGAGGATTGTTCCGCCGAAGATCAGAAATGCGAGCCCCCACAAAGAAACGTCTATTGCCCAAACGGTTGCGTCACGATGCATTGGGTTACCATGCACGCTTTACGGGGTGATTCATACAATTATCTCGATTCTTGGTGTTTTTAAAAATATCGAGGATTGAAATAAGGCAGCCGTCAAAAATATACCGGCCGATGAAAGGCGCAGCGCCTTGTTATCGCTGTGCGCGTAGCCAGTTGTATTGGGTACCTAATCGATAATTACATCCCTTTTTTGAAGGATACATACTATGACAGATACTCCAAAAACATCCTCCGAGCCGCAGAAGCCAGCGACGCCTGCTCCGACTCCGCAGCAGAACCAGGGTACGCCGCAGCCCAGCAACGACAAGCCGGGCCAGCAACAGCAGAAGTAGGCTGCGCGACCGTTCAAAAAAATTGGAGGCCCGGCCTCGGGTCAGACCACCTGCCGCAGTCAAAATGACGACGATCAGATTTCCCAACGCCTCACGTTATTACGACTCCACGCGCGACGCAGTCCGCTTTTGGGGATACAATCAATCAATGGAGACTTCCTTTTTCATCAGCGCAGAGGCCCTGCTGCAGCTTGCCCCCGGCACCCCGCGGCGCGAGGACGCGCTGCTGGCGGTCTTCGATAGCAACCGCGACCGGATCTGCGAGGCAGCGACCAAGGTCTACGGTCGCGGGCGTCTCGGTGTCTCCTACGATCTGACTCCAGCCAATTTCTAGGATGACCTTACCTTTCGATCGCCACTTCGAAGCGCATCTGCCGCTCGTTGCCACTGCGGTGCGAATTACGTCGCTGTACGACGCGCAGGTTTTCATGCGCCGATGGGTCATCCGCGACAAGGACCGCAATCTGAAGGCTCTGTTACGCACGCTGGAAAGAGCGAACAG
>JBEVFG010000266.1:0-6197 GCA_040512415.1 Pseudolabrys sp.
CGAGAATGAGGAGATTCACGCTTATGCCCCCGCTTGCCCATAACCTAAGTACCTGAAATGGAAAAATTGTATGTGACGCGTCACATCCGGGCGCCCGTTGCGGTTAGCGAACTGAGCACACTGCCAACCACGATGTCCGCTTTACCCCCGAAAGCGGACATTAGCCGGCGCCAAGAGAATGTCCGATAAAAGCGGTCATTATCCCAACCGGCCGAAAAGGTTATGAACAAACCAGCGCAGATTGGCCTGCGTTAAGATCTCAAATTTGACGTTGCTGTTCGGTAGCTCCAATTTTCAAGCCGCGACCAAGCGCAAATTGCCCGACCGCGCCCTCGACGTGGAACTCGATCCCGGTCATCTTTGCGAACAGATCGATATTGGGGGTACCGACCGCACATCCGCCGAGCCCTGTATCGGTCGCGATCAGGTAGAGCGTCTGAGTCAGTACGCCGACGTCCTTCAGAAGGAGCGCATAAGCGAGCGAGCAGTACTTCCACGAAATCCGGCCAAAACGCGCCGCAATCGTGATCAGGATTTGAGGTGCGGCGGGTGCGTCCATTGCAAATTTAGCGCCGGTCAACAGTGCGTCGAGGTCATGCGTGCGGGCGGCTATTGGCACCAATGCGTGCCCGCCCGCATCGTAATGATAGAATCCTCGGTCAAGCCCTTTGCATTTGTCGACCGCAAGGTAGAGCTCGAGCTCGTAGCTGGCGCCCGCCGACGGATACGGCTTGACGGCGTACTCAACCACCGGACCGCTGACCCCAAACCCGATGTTGCTTTTCCATGTCGACAGGACACGTGCCGCGCTGTCGAGGACCCGCGAAAGCTCGGCCAGAGTGATCGGGCTCTCGGCATCGAAGGTGCGAGTCGAGTGACGTTCATGCAAGACTTTTACGACCGGCGAGATTGTCATCGAATGCGCGGCGGAGAACTTGCGCATATCGATCTTCTTTCCTGGCCACCGTGGCCGCACCGCCGGGAGCGGAGCCACGACACCCGCATAGGGATAAAGCCCGCCCAGCGGGTTGGCGTGTCGACCTTCCGTGCTACGCGAGTGGAACAGAAGATCGTGAAAGTCCCAAAGAACGAGGTTGTGGTCACCCTCGGCCAAGCGGGGGCCTGTGTCAGCAGTGGCCTCTATCTTGAAAAGGATCTGGCAATGGACCAACAAGGCGAGAAGCTCGATCCCCGGAAACCCGTCCTGTCGACGGAACCCTTTGATTTGTTGCGGTGTGGACAGTGCGGCGATCGCGGCCGCGATCTTCGGATCGCAGATTCTGAACAGTGCTCCCGCGCGCGGCGATTCCAACACCATATCGTTTCCGCGCCGGCGCATGTACGCAAACCGTGACAGGACGAGAACATCTGCATTGCCGAGCGGCGGCGTTCCCGGCCAGTAATCGGCAACCTGCGGTTCGATGACAACCTGGTTTTCATTGTTTCGTGAATTCGAGAGGCTGTACTCCAACAGACCACGTCTGGCCAATCGTCGGACCAATACGTAAATTTCCTTGTCGATGTTCCGGCCGCCGGACGAAACGGAGGCGAGCGGCCGACCAATGCGCAAGTCCCGAGCGCATACCGCCGCGGCCGCGCTGAACGCTCCCAAATCAACTGAATGGCCGCCAAAGCAAGCGACGATGTGTCCGCTTGCGTGTGCTTCAAGCGAGACATGGCTGCCGAGTCGGGCAGAAATTGTTGGCGGTGCAGCCCGTCGCCCTCTTTTTGTTTTGCGAGCGCGCAAGCCCGTAGTGACCCTCAGGTATGGGGATGAAGTGGATTGAGCTCTCTTTCCAACAGCGGTCGGTCGCGCAATCCAAGCTTTATCGGAACATCGTAAAGCCGGCCCGGTGCGAAGCGGCGATAAAAGTGCCTCATCCCGGGAACGATCACTCTGACGACCGGGACATCGATGTCGGGGCGTGTCTGATTGAGAGCGAGAAAGTCGAGGCCCTTGTGCTTGGCCAGACGAACGCAGGCGGCCACCTGCTCGCTCGAGCTGAGGCGGCCGACCTTCGAGTCAAGGTCCGGTTGGATCGCAGGTTTGTCGCTCGGCGTCAAAAAGGGATGGTCGCGCAGACGCAACGGAGTGGACCCATCAAGGCTCGATTTCTCCCCGGTCCCACCTCCCATGAGGCCAATGGACAGAAATTGGTTCAGTTCGGTCATCGCGCGGAGCAACGCGATCCGCGTATCAAAGTGTGAGCCGGATCCAAACTCGATGTTTTCCTGCGAGTTGTGCATCCAATGCATGATTGCCACAAAGCTGGGAATCCTGAGATCACTTGTGACGTCGAGCACCCAAAGCCGGCGTCCGGTTTCGGCTAGCTGGGTTTGCAGATCGCGGACATAGGAATCGTCAAATTGGCCGAGGTCCACTTGTGGCCGGCGCAATTGATTGTACCACCAGATTGCGTAGGCATCCCGTTCCACCAGTTCGAGGAAGCCCTGGACGATTGCTTCCTCGATCGTATTGCCGGCCGCGCAGCCGTTGGAATCCGCGTAAATCTGACCGGGGCCCCTATAGAAAAAATACAAAAGGCTGGTCGGAACATATTTGAAGCGTTTGTCGCGCAGAGACCAGACCGGCGACCACTCGATTTCGGCAGACCGATCGAATAATACCGGAGTCGAAGGCGGCCCGTCCGGGCCATTTGCCGGCATCCAGTCCCGCAACTGCGTATCGCTAAACAGCACGATGTCATTCGGAAGGATCGCCTCGCCTGACCGGAAATCCTTGAACCGTCGTGTCTTTCTGATTTCGTCGCCTTGAAAGATCCCCGAATAACGCTCGATCGCCTCCATGAGCGCGCTGGCTTCGCCCTGCTCGGCGGTGCTGCCCTTGCCAGCACTGCCGCCACCGCTGAGGCCGGCCCTGAGCTCATTGACAGTCGCTGCAGGCACCGAAAAATTGTGCGTGGCAAAGTAGTTGGTGTTCAGGGGCAAGTCAGCTTCGATCCGTTCGAGACGCGAGACGACGCCTGTGAGAGGGCTCACGTGTTTCCGGAAACGTGCAACTGTGGCCCTCGGCGAAACGGTTCGGTATCCCCCGCTCGTCATGACCAGCTTACTGCCAGCACCGAGCTCGACTGGCACCGGCGCACGGCTTGGGTCCCGGAGCTTCTTGCGGCCGCAAGTCGGGCACTGCGGTCGGGCCGCCACGTAATGCTTCGCGATCGCCGAGCCCAATAGGTCGAGGCTCACGATGTGATGGCGCAAATCCGTGCGAAAGTCGGTGGCGATTGCTCTCGCGATCTCGACGGCTGCAAGCTGGATGCCATTCTGTCCGAAGGTATGCCGGGCAAGAGGCGAAACGGTAACGGAGCGGACCGACCCGCGCTCGAGAAACGCCTTGACCTCCCGGTTTCGTTTCATGCGATCGGCAAGACAAGTCCAACAGGCGCTCTTGCCCGGCCTAAACACCGGTCCCACCAGCGGAAAAATTCCGGAGGGTTGGACGAGCAGCCAAGGCGTACGGCCCGACAAATGCTGCCGGTTCATTTCGTCTAGTCGTCTTTCGAGGTAATCGCTCACCACTGTAACCGTCAGGTCAGCAGATCGCTTTACGACGCGAACGCCCAACGCCGTCAGAGCAACCCCGAGCTCCGCTGCACCCCACACGTCGATCGCTTGAATGAGCACACGACATTTCTGAAGATTTCTCGCGGCCGTCTCCGGCGACAGACCGAGGCTCGCCCAATAGGCTGCCACGACGCCGGCCGAAGATCGCGATGCGGGGACAATATGGCGCCGATCGAACAGCCGTTTCAGGGCTTCGTGGATTTTGTCGGTTGGAAAATCCTGCCCTAGCTCACGCACGAGCTCCCGAACACTTTTTCCGCCCTCTCCTATTGCCGACGCAAGCGCGCAATAGAGCTCACCGTGAAGAAAAAATTTTCGGTCCTCGGAATATAGGCACACGGTATCGGGGGGCAGCACATAGACGGTGAAATTCGGTGCGAACTGCGGAACGTCTTTGCTGTTTAGTCGCGTATAGCTGTTCCCGTGATCGCCGCTCATGAGGTTACTACGCGCGCGTTCACCACACTCTGGACCGCAAGTGCAAGGCGTATTCTCCCTTTGCCAGCCCTTCGACTAGTACGCCCGCATTCTGGTTCCAACGTTTCTCAATAGTTGGCCATCAATAAGTCGCCTACGCACTACCCGACCGCGATCGAGGTTCAAAACAACTGCAAACAAGGTACAGTTCCGGTCAAACCTCATCGCGCCCGACCGTCACGAGCTATGTACGTCGACGTAATCGGAAAGTGCTCCATTCTGGCAGGCGGCGCAACCTGGCACCGAATGGCGCGGCCGTCATACTGTTAGTAGCAGACCCATACCCAGCCAACCGACGTCCACCGCCAACAGCCTCCGCCGCAGCCTATGCCCACGCAGCCTGCGCAGCCTATCCCCCAGCCTGCGCAGCCTCCGCACCTGGCCACTGCGCAGCCTCCGCCGCACCTGCCTGCGCACCTGGCCGCTGCGCAGCCGCACCGGCCTGCGCAGCCTCCGCACCTGGCCGCCGCGCAGCCTCCGCCGCACCTGCCGCCGCAGCCTCGGGCCGCAAGTCTTATGCCTTGGCCGAGCGCGGATTCGTTTTCCTTGCCGAAGATATGAAACGTCGCCAAGCTGACGTCGGCGATTTCCTCTTCATCAAGAGCAATGACGGGGCGCAATGAGGTGTCTTGCAAAGATGGTACATTCGTTGTCGGTGCAGTTGCGGCCGCGCCGCCCGCCATCACCAAAGACACCCCGGCGGCCCCCAATGCCGGTAAGGCAATCCTCCGACGCTTTCGCTTCGAAACTCGCTTCGCGTGTGCCATCGTGGGCCCTCCGATGCCTGCGAGCAGATCTCGAGATACTAGACCGGGACATGTTGATTTTATGACTTGATCAAACAAAGTGCGATGTATTTTTTACGTAAACAGTTTTTAGATTGCACTTTGTCCGCTGAGGCGAGATGCGGATCTTCTGAACAAAATATTGGAACTCCTGCTAACTCGCGCGCGCTTGCTCTTTAGTTCCCACGGTCCTTCGACATCTCAAGACACGAAGCGAGTTCACGATAAGTTGGATTGAGGTCCAATTCCGCTTTGGGGGCATTAGCAGACATTCCGCAGTGCAATCGCCATGTCGCTTTACCCCCAAAAGCGGACATGTGCGGTGCAACCAGGGATGTCCGCTTTGTGCCAAAAGCGGACATTTGCGGCCACCGTTGAATGTATGACCGGCGAACAATTCTTGTGTGATGTCCTTCACATTGGGATTGGGCGGCTGGGACTAATGTGGCGCTAAAGCATAGAGGTCGGGCATTGCTCGGTCTTTATCTCACTCCAGATTTGGAGGAGTGGATATGTCGGTTATCTCCACCTACGCAAATTTCATTTGTGCCCACTTGCCGCTTGCAACCTATCGTGCCGACGAGGTCGCTCGCCGCTGGTTCGAGGACAGGCCGCCTGCTGTTTCTCAAGGAGGGTGCTGTCGCAATCGTTAGGCAGAGCACCCAGATCGCCATAGTGGATGAGCCCGGTGCGGTGTTTGGCGAAATCTCGGCTCTGTTGGATCGGCCACACACGGCGGAAGTACGTACTTTGGTACACTCGCAATTCTACGTCGCCGATGCAGCTCTACTTGGCCATAGCGCGGCCGCGCTTTTTTATGTTGCAGGGATCCTGGCGCAGCGCCTCGACTGTGCCAATGACGCTCTAGTTGCTTCATTGCGGCCCTAAGGAACCGGCAGCCATCGGCATGTATGAAAGCCCTAACCTTCCGCTTTGGGTCAAAAGCGGACATGTGCAGCGCACAAGCCAATGTCCGCTAAGTGCCAGAAGCGGACATTCCGCCTTTCATTCGATCAACGCGGGGTCGGCATGAGAAGCGCCAGCATGGTGAACGGCAAGAGCCTGCGGGAATCTTGGTTTCATCGCTCGACCTTCTGTTTCATGCCGCGCCCCCGCCGTTTGCCGATGGTGTGCTTTTCGTCGGCCAAATCGGGCATGGTCGGCACGAAGCCTTCAAGCTGTTCGCGTCGTCCGATGGTCGTAGCGAAGTGATCGCTCTCGTCGCTCTTTTTCGCGCGGCACATCATGCGGATGGCGTTGCCAATTACCATGCGTGACGCGCCAAGGTTGTCCGGGTCGTACCACATCATCGCCTGCTCGGTTGCGGCCTTGACGAATGGCACGATGCGC
>JBEVFG010000267.1:0-3135 GCA_040512415.1 Pseudolabrys sp.
CAGCAGGCACAGGCTGCGATCGGCGGGCGCACCGATGAGGTCACGCAGCCGCTCGTTGAACCGGTTCTCCGCCCCCTATACGCCGCCTACGAAGCAATTACGCGTGCACGTGCGGAACGGCAGCCGCTCGACCTCGACCTTCCCGAGCGCAAGATCCTTCTGAAAGCCGATGGAACCGTTGACCGCGTGATTACGTCGGAACGTCTCGAAGCCCATCGCCTGATCGAAGAGTTCATGATCCTGGCGAACGTCGCTGCCGCTGAAACCCTGGAGCGCGCACGTGTGCCGCTCATCTACCGAGTGCACGACGAGCCAGCCATGGAAAAGGTCCATGCGTTGCATGAATTCCTTGCCACGCTCGATATCCCTATCGCCAAAGGTGGTGTGCTCAAACCCGAAGCGTTCAATCGAATTTTGGCCCGCGTGAAGGGTCGTGACGCGGAGCAGCTTGTCAATGAAGTGGTCCTGCGCACACAGGCTCAGGCGGAATATGCCGCTGAAAATTATGGCCACTTTGGGCTGAACTTGCGTCGCTACGCGCATTTCACGTCCCCGATCCGCCGCTACGCGGATCTGGTCGTCCATCGCGGCCTCATACGCGCGCTGGAGCTCGGCCGGGACGGCTTGCCCGACGGGGTGGATCAGAAAGCCCTGGCTGAGGCCGCGGCGCAGATTTCCGCTACCGAACGGCGCGCGATGCTGGCCGAACGCGAGACCAACGACCGGCTGATCGCGCATTTTCTCGCCGATCGCATCGGTGCAAGCTTCGAGGGTCGCGTCTCCGGCGTTACGCGCGCCGGCCTTTTCGTGAAACTGCGCGAAACCGGCGCCGATGGTTTCGTTCCGGCCCGCACGATTGGTGACGAATATTTCCGGTACGACGAAACAGGTCACGCGATGGTGGGGTCGCGCTCCGGCGAAACCTACAGGCTGGGCGACCCCGTAACAGTAAAACTTGTCGAAGCAGCGCCGGTTGCGGGCGCGCTGCGCTTCGAACTTCTGTCGGAAGGCCGGTCGGGCCGGCCGCTCCCCCGACCGAAACACGAGCGACATTATCGTCGCCCGCACGGCAAGCAACGGAAGGCACGATGACAAAGGATTTCGGAAAACTCTGGGCCGAGCGGATGACGAACTCGGAGCGCGACCAGTCATTTCCCGACAGTGAGCCGCGCGACGCAGCAACACTGATGCTGATCGACCGGTCCGGTACGAAGCCGAAGGTCCTCCTGGGTCGCCGGCATGCCAGTCACAAATTCATGCCGGGGAAGTTTGTTTTTCCGGGCGGTCGGATTGAGCCGCTTGATCGAAAAATGCCTGCGATCAGCGAGTTGCATCCGGATACTCAGAAAAAGCTTCTGGAACGGGTGGCGGAACCGAATGCCGATTTTGCGCGCGCCTTCGCATTGGCCGCCGTGCGTGAGACGGCCGAGGAGACTGGCCTCCTGCTGGGCGTCAAACGCGACCGGGCACCCGATGTCCCCGGCGAGATCTGGACGGAATTCGCCAAGGCAAATGTCCACCCCGACCTCGGCCAGATCCATTTCATCGCGCGCGCGGTCACACCGCCGCGGCGGCCCCGTCGCTTCGACACGCGTTTCTTGACGGCGGACGCCTCCGCCGTCGCGCACACGATCGAGGGCGTGGTCGGCCCCGACTCCGAACTGGTTGAACTTGTCTGGGTCCCGATTGAGGAAGCCACCCACCTCGACATGCCGACGATCACCGGCATCATCCTCGAAGAACTGCTGGCCCGCGTGGAGGCCGGCATGGGACATGGCTTGCCGGTCCCGTACTACTATATGATCGATCAGCAATTCTTTCGGGAACTGCTGTAAACGCCGCAAAAGCGGCGCTTTTCTTGACTTTTTGCGTTTCGGCGCTAGTTTCCGCGCCAACGCCGCTATCGCAGCTCAAGTTAAAAGGTAAATTTCATGGCTAAGGCCATCAGTCTCAAGATCAAACTCGTTTCAAGCGCAGGCACGGGCCATTACTACGTGACGCGCAAGAATTCGCGCACGCAGACCGACAAGATGAAAAAGAAAAAGTACGACCCGATCGCCAAGAAGCACGTCGAGTACTCTGAATCCAAGATCAAGTAGTTGCAGGGGCGTTCGAATGCTTCGCACGGTTTTTGCCGCGCTGCTGCTGATCCCGCTTGCCTGCCTGCCCGCCGGCGCCGCTGAAAAGCACAAGCTAGCGCTGCAGATCAGCGACAACGATCCGGCGAAAATGAATGCGGTCCTCAACGTCGCCGCAAACGTGTCGAAATACTATTCGGACAAAGGCGAAGAGATCGATATTCAGATCGTCGCCTTCAATGCCGGTCTTCACATGTTGCGTGACGACACCTCCCCGGTAAAGCCGAGGTTGAAGTTGTTCAAGCAAGGCATGCCGAACGTGTCGTTCATGGCCTGCGAGAACACGCTCGAGGCAATGGCACGCAACGAAGGCAAGGAGCCGCCGCTCGTCGAAAACGCCGAGCGCGTCAAGGCGGGCGTCGTCACCCTGATCGAGCTCGGCGAAAAGGGTTGGACGATCGTCCGCCCCTGAGTGCCACGAAAATTTCGTGCAGTGGTGGCCGGCCGGAAGCGGCGGCATGAGGAGGCCTCACCCCGCTCCCGAGCCGGCCGAACCCCACGGACCCAGGAGATGCGGCGGACCCGAGCACTCCGCAGGGTGTCGAAGCTTGCTTGCAATCCGACGCGAGACTCACGCGCCGCGCCGCAAGGGTAGACCAGCCTCACTCGCCTACCAACCAAGCCGGTAAGGCGCTGGGATTCCGCGAATAACCGCTCGTCGAAGACTGTGGATAACTCGCGTGGCAGTCAGTGGGATGAAAGCCTTCGTCAGGCGGCGCCCAGAAAGTGACGAATGGTCTCGATGAATTTCCCGACCGAGATCGGCTTTGACAAATAGGCCTCGCACCCGCCTTCGCGGATGCGCTCTTCGTCGCCCTTCATGGCAAACGCCGTAACGGCCACGACGGGAATTGGTTTGAGTTCGGGATCATCCTTGAGCCACTTGGTGACCTCCAGCCCGGATACCTCCGGCAACTGGATGTCCATCAAGATCAGGTCGGGCTTGTGCTTGCGGGCGAGATCGAGCGCCTCGATGCCGTTGCGCGTTCCTACAGTC
>JBEVFG010000268.1:0-9590 GCA_040512415.1 Pseudolabrys sp.
CATTTCGTTCATTGTTCACCCATGCGTTTCTCTGCTGCCCGATTGCCACATTATTCGATCTTGATGTTGGCGGCCTTGATAACGTTGCCCCAGCGGCCGATTTCCTCGTGCATGTATTTCGCGGTCTGGTCGACCGATCCGCCGAAAATTTCCGCTGTCAGGTTCTTCAGACGACCTTGCACATCCGGGTCGCGCAGGGCTTCGTTCACGTCGGCATTGATCTTGTCGACGATCGCCTTCGGTGTGTTCGGCGGCGCCACGATGCCGTACCAAGCAACTGCTTCAAAGCCAGGCAGCATTTCGGCGATCGTCGGCACGTCGGGCAGACCCGGCAACCGCTTGGGCGAGGCGACCGCCAGCAATTTGAGCTTGCCGGCCTGTGCCAGCGGCAATGCGACACCGAGATTGTCAAACATCAGGTCGACATTGCCAGCAAGCAAGCCCTGCAGCGCGGGTGCAGAGCCGCGGTAGGGCACGTGCTGCATCTTCACGTCCGCCATGAGCTGGAACAGCTCTGCGGTCAGATGCGAAGTGGTGCCGTTGCCCTGCGTCGCATCGCTGATTTTGCCGGGGTTCTTTTTCAGATCAGAAATTAACTCGGCGAGATTCGAGGCCTTGATCTTGTCAGGATTGACAAAGAGCGCGTTAGGTACCTGCGCCATTACGATAATGGGCTCAAATTTTGTCGGGTCGAACGTGAGTTTCGGGTAGAGGTTTTGGTTGATCACCAGCGGCGGTGGCGGCGCCGAAAGCAGCGTATAACCGTCAGGCGCTGAACGATAGACGACATCTGCCCCAATATTGCCAGCGGCGCCGGGGCGGTTCTCGATGACGACGGTCTGGCCCCATTTGCGCGATAGCCAATCCGCGACGATGCGCGGCACGGCGTCGGCCGTGCCGCCGGCCGGGAACGGCACGATGATCTTGACCACATGGTCCGGATAAGTTTGTGCCTGAATGGGCTTTGCAAGTGATGGCAGCAGGATGAATGCTAGTGCCAGCGCGAAAGTGCTCCTGACCGAAGCGCCCATAGCGTCCTCCCTGTCTGTCGCGTCGCTTGATGTGCGTCCTGTCGTGCCAACAGTGCTATAGGCTTGGGGCTGAGACAACAGTGCCGATGCAAGAGCGGCGATCAACCGGGGTTTCGTAATGACGAATTGGCCGCTCAAAGTGGCAGTCTGCGGCGGTGGAATCGGCGGCTTGTTCGCCGCCAACGCGCTGATCGCGCACGGACTCCACGTTGACATCTACGAACAAGCGCCCGCACTCGGCGAGGTCGGCGCCGGTGTCTTCATAACCCCAAACAGTGTGCGGCATCTTTATCGCCTCGGGCTGGGGCCAGCCGTTGAGCAATGGGGCGCGCGCGTCGGCCGCAACTCCCAATATTTCCGCGACGACGGCACGCCTATTGCGCCGGTGCAGGTGACGGATTCGTCGGGATGGAACGCGACGTTCGGCATGCATCGCGCTGATCTAGTCGAGTTCCTGGCGAAAGCGCTGCCTGTCGGCGTCGTTCATACCGGCCATCGCTGCATCGGCTATGAAGAGCGCGGCGATATCGCGCGGGTATCGTTCGCCAACGGCGCGACGGCGGAGGCCGATGTCGTTGTTGGCGCCGATGGCATCCATTCGGAGTTACGGCCCTATGTGTACCCGCCCTCGCGTCCGGTGTTCCACGGGACTATCTCGTATCGCGGCGTGGTACCGCATGAGCGCATCCCGCATTGGCCAGCTGATGCGTGGCTGATGTGGCTGGGCAAAGGCAAGCACTTCCTGACCTTCCCCGTCCGGGCCGGCAGGCTCATCAACTATGTCGGCTTTGTCCCAGCCGATGAGGAGATGAAGGAATCCTGGTCGGCGGCGGGTGACCCCGACGTACTGCGCGGCGAATTTGTCGGTTGGGAGCCTTCCATCGCGACGGTGCTGGAGCAGGTGCAGACGACTTTCCGCTGGGCTCTTTACGACCGCGAGCCGTTGCCTTGCTGGAGCAAGGGCCGGCTCACACTGCTTGGCGATGCGGCACACCCGATGCTGCCGCACATGGGACAGGGCGCCAACCAATCGATCGAGGACGGCATGGCGCTGGCGACGATCCTGTCGCGTGCCGAGCGCAAAAGCGCGCCGGCTGCACTGCTTGCCTATGAGCGCCTGCGCCGTCAGCGAGTTGCCGAAGTCCAGCGCGGCTCGCGTCAGAATGGCCTGCGATACGACTCAATGTACGCCGATCTAGCCCTGCGCGACGCTGAACTCGCCGCCCACGCCGCCTTCCGCAAGGCGCTGTACGATCACGATGTGGTGCCCGACGCGCAAGCGGCTGCGATGGCGCTCGCATGAAGCTGCTGCATGTCAATTGATCGGTGCGATACGGTTGGTCTTGATGACCTCCGCCCATTTCGCGACTTGAGCTTCCATGAAGCTCTTGAATTCGGGTTGCGTCATCACAATCGGGGTTGCGCCGGTCTTTTCCCAGGCCTGCTTGATGTCGGGCCGGCGCAGGATCTTGGTGATCTCGTCATGAAGTTTGTCAACGATTGGCTTCGGTGTGCCCACGGGAGCCATAAAGCCAACCCATAACGTCGCGTTGAAGGCGGGCACGCCGGCCTCCGCCATGGTCGGGACATCGGGCAATATCGACGAGCGCGTTTTTCCGCTGGTGCCGAGTGCGCGCACCATTCCGGCCTTGATCTGCGGCGCCATTGTCGGCACCGAATCGAACAGAATTTGAATCTGGCCACTGAGAATGTCGTTTCGGGCGCCGGTTGAACCCTTGTACGGTACATGCACGATGTCGACGCCGGTGAGGTTTTTCAATAGCTCGCCGGCCATGTGATAGTTCGAGCCAGGTCCTGACGAGCCGTAATTGAGCGTGCCAGGTTTGGCGCGCGCCAGCGCCAGCAGCTCGCTCAGCGTTTTTGCTGGTACCGACGGGTGCACGACGAGCACGAGATCGGTGTCGATTAGCGGCGCGACCGGTACGAGCTCACGCATGAGCTGATAAGGCTTGTGCACATAAAGGGTTTCGTTGACCGTCTGGGTGCCCGACACCATCAAGAGTGTGTAGCCGTCCGGCTGCGACTTCGCGACCACGTCGGTGCCGATGGTTGTGCCTGCGCCAGGGCGATTTTCCATGATGAAGGGCTGGCGTAGCGATTTACGCAGTTCCTCGGCAATTGCGCGGGTATAGACGTCAGTTGGGCCACCGGCGCCGAACGGAACAATGATTTTGACGGGGCGCGAGGGATAGTCGTCGGCTATTGCGGCCGGCGCCGAAGCGATGACCGCGCCTGCGAAGGCAAGTAGGGCCACGATTTGTCGCAGGAGCACCATGGGTTTTCTTCCACCTGTGCAAATGACGCCGCCCGAGTCGACTATCGAGGGCCGATCGCTGGCCTGTCAATCGAAGCAACACCCGCCGCGCGCGATCGTTCGTGGATGCCGTCCAATGTCGGCTTGCCACTCCTGGTACGCTGCGCTAAGCCTCGGCCGCTCCCGTTCTTGGGGCTATTCCAGCAAACAAAGGCCTGTTTGTGCGGGGTAATCCGGCGCCGTTCGGGCTGCCGCGTGGGTCCGGACGGGCGTACAATCCAGTAGGGCGGGGCTGCAGGCTTGAGGTCGCCGATGAGCGCATTGCTGATGGACTATCTGCCCCTCGTCGTCTTCATAGCTGTCGCGCTCGGCATCGGTCTTGCGCTTCTGATCGCCCCCTTCATCGTCGCCTACAAGCAGCCGGATCCGGAAAAACTCTCTGCGTACGAGTGCGGATTCAACGCTTTTGACGACGCGCGCATGAAGTTTGATGTTCGGTTTTATCTCGTCGCCATTCTTTTTATCATTTTCGACCTCGAGGTCAGCTTCCTGTTCCCGTGGGCGGTCGTCTTTCGCGAGATCGGTCACTACGGTTTCTGGTCGATGATGGTGTTCCTTGGCGTTCTTACCGTCGGCTTCATATATGAGTGGAGGAAGGGGGCGCTGGAATGGGATTGATAAGCCCATGACCCTCGTTGCACCCGCGCCGAAGGGAATCATTGATCCGCGCACCGGCAAGCCGGTGGGGGCGGACGATTCCTTTTTCACCGGCATGAATGCCGAGCTCGCCGACAAGGGCTTTCTGGTCACCGCCACCGACGACCTGATCACCTGGGCGCGCACCGGCTCGTTGATGTGGATGACGTTCGGGCTGGCATGTTGCGCGGTCGAGATGATGCAGATGTCGATGCCGCGCTATGACGCCGAGCGCTTCGGTTTCGCGCCGCGCGCGTCGCCCCGGCAATCCGACGTGATGATCGTTGCCGGTACGCTTACCAACAAGATGGCGCCGGCCTTGCGCAAGGTCTACGACCAGATGCCGGAGCCACGCTACGTGATCTCGATGGGCTCGTGTGCGAACGGCGGCGGCTATTATCACTATTCGTATTCCGTCGTGCGCGGCTGCGATCGCATTGTGCCGGTCGACATTTACGTGCCGGGCTGTCCGCCGACCGCGGAGGCACTGCTTTACGGCGTGATGCTTCTGCAGAAGAAAATCCGCCGGACCGGCACGATCGAGCGTTAGACGGAGTAGCAGAATGGACGACACGCTCGAAAGGCTTGGGCAGACGATCCGGAATGCGCTCGGCGCTTCGGTTACCGGCTACACGGTGGCAAATGGCGAACTGACGGTTCACGCGAAGGCCGCCGACGTCGTGTCGGTCGCGAGATGCCTGCGTGACCATCCGGTCTGCCAGTTCGTCAACATCATCGACGTTACGGCGGTTGACTGGCCGTCGCGCGAGAAGCGCTTCGACGTCGTCTATCATTTTCTGTCGCCGCGGCTGAATCAGCGTGTCCGGCTGAAGGTTGAGACCGACGAGACGACTCCCGTGCCATCATTGATTGATGTATTTCGCGGCGCAGACTGGTTCGAGCGCGAGACCTACGATCTCTATGGGGTGCTGTTCACCGGTCATCCAGACATGCGGCGGCTTCTCACTGATTATGGCTTCGAAGGTCATCCGCTGCGCAAGGACTTTCCGCTCACCGGCTTCGTCGAGGTACGCTACGACGACGAGCAGAAACGCGTGGTCTACGACAAGGTCGCGCTGGCACAGGAATTCCGCAGTTTCGACTTCCTCTCGCCCTGGGAAGGCACGGACTACGTGTTGCCGGGCGATGAAAAGGCGAAGACCGAGGGGAAGGGGTCGTAAGTATGAAAGCGACCTTGAAGCCAGGTCTCAGGCATTCATTCTCCTACGAAGTGCCGGAGAACAAGACCGTCCCCTATACCTACCCGGAATCGCCGATCATCGCGCAGATGCCGAAGGTCTTTGCGACGGGCTTCATGATCGTGCTGATGGAGTGGACCTGCACGCAATTGATGGAACCGCACCTCGACGCCGGCGAAGGCTCCCTCGGCACGCACGTGGATGTCTCGCATCTGGCGGCGACGCCGATCGGATTCACGGTGAGGGTTGATGCCGAGCTGGTCGCGGTCGATGGCCGCAAGCTGACGTTCAAAGTTAGGGCGCATGATGGCAAGGACCTGATTGGCGAGGGCCGTCACGAGCGGGTCGTGGTGGCATGGGACCGCTTCAACGCCAAGGTGGCGGAGAAGGCAAAATCGGCTGCGGAAATGGTGAACTGATGGCCGAAACCGAGCTACGCAATTTCACCATCAATTTCGGGCCGCAGCATCCGGCCGCGCACGGCGTGCTGCGCCTGGTGCTTGAGCTCGACGGCGAAGTCGTCGAACGCGTGGATCCTCATATCGGGCTGCTCCATCGCGGCACGGAAAAGTTGATCGAACATAAGACCTATCTGCAGGCGGTGCCTTATTTCGACCGGCTCGACTACGTCGCGCCGATGAATCAGGAGCATGCGTTCTGCCTGGCGATTGAGAAGCTACTGGGAATTCAGGTGCCCAAGCGCGCGCAATTGATCCGCGTGCTCTATTCCGAGATCGGCCGGATTTTGTCTCACCTGCTCAATGTCACGACGCAAGCGATGGACGTCGGCGCGCTCACCCCGCCGCTCTGGGGCTTCGAGGAGCGCGAGAAGCTGATGGTGTTCTACGAGCGCGCGTCAGGGTCGCGCATGCACGCGGCCTATTTCCGGCCCGGTGGCGTCCATCAGGATCTGCCCCCGAAGCTGATAGACGACATCTACGCGTTCTGCGATCCATTTCTGAAAGTCGTCGAGGATCTCGATGGGCTTCTCACCGGCAACCGTATCTTCAAGCAGCGCAATGTCGACATCGGTGTCGTCAAGCTCGCCGACTGCTGGAACTGGGGTTTCTCGGGCGTGATGGTGCGCGGCTCGGGCGCGGCCTGGGACCTTCGCAAGGCGCAGCCTTACGAATGCTATTCCGAAATGGAATTCGACATTCCGATCGGAAAGAACGGCGATTGCTTCGATCGCTACCTGATCCGCATGGAAGAGATGCGCCAGTCGGCAAACATCATGAAGCAGTGCTGCGAAAAGCTGCGCTCCGCGGCCGGGCAGGGGCCGGTGAACGTCGAGGACAACAAGATCGTGCCGCCCAAGCGCGGCGAGATGAAGCGATCGATGGAAGCGCTCATCCATCACTTCAAGCTCTATACTGAGGGCTACCACGTGCCGGCTGGTGAAGTGTACGCAGCGGTCGAGGCGCCGAAGGGCGAGTTTGGCGTCTATCTCGTCGCCGACGGCACCAACAAACCGTACAAATGTAAGATCCGCGCGCCGGGCTTTGCGCACCTGCAGGCGATGGATTTCCTCACCCGCGGCCACATGCTCGCCGACGTCTCCGCCATTCTCGGCTCGATCGACATTGTGTTTGGGGAGGTCGACCGATGAGCGTTCGCCGCATCGCACCGCCCGAAATGCAGCCGAAGGACTTTTCCTTCAGCAAGGACAACCTTGCCTGGGCAAAGAAAGAGACCACCAAATATCCGGAGGGCCGCCAGCAATCGGCGATCATTCCGCTGCTCTGGCGCGCACAAGAGCAATCCGGCGGTTGGTTACCGGAAGCCGCAATCCGTCATGTTGCCGAATTTCTCGGCATGGCGCACATCCGCGGGCTCGAGGTCGCGACATTCTATACGATGTTCAATCTGTGGCCGGTCGGCAAATTCCACGTTCAGCTTTGCGGCACCACGCCGTGCCGGCTGCGCGGCGCCGACGATCTCGAGAAGATCTGCCGCAATCGGATCGGCGATCAGGGCGAGGTTACCAAGGACGGCAAATTCTCCTGGGTCGAGGTTGAATGCCTGGGCGCCTGCGTGAACGCGCCGATGGCGCAGATTAATTACGACTACTACGAGGACCTGACCGCGGATAGTTTCGCTAAAATCCTGGACGATCTCGCGGCGGGCAAGAAAGTGAAGCCGGGCCCGCAGATCGACCGGCATCTGTCGGCGCCCATCGGCGGCGCAACCACGCTCAAGGAGAAGGCGTGAGCCATGCTCGCTGACAAGGACCGCGTCTTTAGAAATCTGTACGGCCAGCACGACTGGGGCCTCAAGGGCGCGCGTGCGCGCGGCGCCTGGGACGGGACCAAGGCAATTCTCGAAAAAGGCCGCGATGCCATCATCGAGGAGGTGAAGAGTTCCGGACTTCGCGGACGCGGCGGTGCTGGATTTCCGACCGGATTGAAGTGGTCGTTCATGCCGAAGAAGTCGGATGGGCGTCCGCATTACCTCGTGGTCAACGCCGATGAATCCGAGCCGGGCACCTGCAAGGACCGCGAAGTCATGCGGCACGATCCGCATCTCCTAGTCGAAGGCTGTCTGATCGCCGGCTTCGCCATGGGCGCCAACGCCGGATACATCTACGTGCGTGGCGAGTTCATTCGCGAGCGTGAGCGGTTGCAGGCGGCGGTCGACGAGGCCTATGAGGCCAAACTCATCGGCAAGAACAATGTGAATGGCTGGGACTTCGACCTGTACGTCCACCACGGTGCCGGCGCCTACATCTGCGGCGAGGAGACCGCGCTCCTGGAAAGCCTCGAGGGAAAGAAAGGCCAACCGCGCCTGAAGCCACCGTTCCCGGCCAATGTGGGCCTCTACGGTTGTCCGACCACTGTCCAGAACGTGGAATCGATTGCCGTTGTGCCGGACATCATGCGGCGCGGCGCATCGTGGTTCGCCGGCATCGGCCGTCAGAACAACACCGGCACCAAGTTGTTTTGCATTTCCGGCCACGTCGAGAAGCCGTGCAACGTGGAAGAGGCCATGGGCATTCCGCTGCGCGAGCTCCTTGAGACTCATGCCGGTGGTGTGCGCGGCGGTTGGAACAATCTGTTGGCGGTCATCCCCGGCGGGTCGTCGATGCCGCTTGTGCCGGCTGGCAAAGACTGGGCGGATTCATTGGTCATGGATTTCGACGGCTGCCGCGATAAAAAGTCGGCGCTGGGCACGGCCGCCGTGATCGTGATGGACAAGACGACGGATATCGTGCGCGCGATGGCGCGCATCTCGTACTTCTACAAGCATGAGAGCTGCGGCCAGTGCACGCCGTGCCGGGAGGGCATGGGCTGGATGTGGCGCGTGCTCACGCGCATGGCCGAAGGCCGCGCGCAGAAGCGCGAGATCGACATGCTCATGCAGGTGACGCAGCAGATCGAGGGTCACACCATCTGTGCCTTCGGCGACGGCGCTGCCTGGCCGGTGCAGGGACTTCTGCGGCATTTCCGCCCCGAGATTGAGCGTCGCATCGACGAATACTCGCGTAATGCCGATACCCATGGCGCGGTACCCGAGGCAGCTGAATGAGGGCGATGACAGACACTCGCCATCTCGCTCAATTCAACATCGCGCGGATCCGCTATCCGCTCAACGACCCGCGCATGCGCGAATTCGTCGAGAATGTCGATCGGGTGAACGGCCTAGCGGAGAAGGTCGAAGGTTTCGTCTGGCGGCTGCAAGATGAGAGCGGCCACGCGATGAATATGCGCGTCTATGACGATGCCACCATCCTGCCGAATTTGACGGTCTGGGAAAGCGTCGAAGCGCTGGAGCGTTTTGTCTGGCAGACATTGCACCGGCGTTTCTTTGTACGCCGTGAACAATGGTTCGCGCCGATCGAGACCACGCTGGTGTGGTGGTGGATTCCCGCCGGGCATCGCCCCGATATGGCGGAAGGCGTTGCGCGGCTTGATCATTTGATCGCGCATGGCCCAAGCGACCATGCTTTCGGATGGCATCAGCTTCTCGGCGCGAAATTGTGGAAGACGGCGCGCGTCAATCAAACCGAGTATGCCGAATGAGCCAGTTCGCAAATAATGGGCAGGGGTTGGCGCGTCTGGAGGAGGACCGGCTGGGGGGCTGTCATGCGGGTCAAATGGGTGCTGATCGGCTTTGGCATTTCGTATCTGCTGTTCGCGTTGTCGCTCATGCCTTCAGAGAAGGCTCTTTCGAAGCCGCTAGAGGAAGCTTGGGAGCTTGTGAGGGATATACTGTGGGCCGGGATGACGATCGTCAGCATCGGTCTTTTGGAGGGGATGGGTCCAATGGCGAGCCCATTCGCGTCGGCGAGTGGGCTCAGGCTGGGCGACGCCGCAGAAATCTTGCTCGCGGTAATTCTGGCCGCGGTGGTCGTCTATTCAGCGGTGCGCCTGCGCCGCAAGGATCTGACGC
>JBEVFG010000269.1:0-9449 GCA_040512415.1 Pseudolabrys sp.
GTCGTCGTTGAACACGAACGCCGCCGCGGACGCGGCTCGCAGAGCAACGCGTCGGGGCGTTACGAGCCGCTGGCGCGGGTGGCATTCGACGATGGCTGGCGGACACTGGACGAGCTGCCGCCTTTCAAGACCACCGTCACCGTGGACTCCACACGGAAGATTATTTCCCGCAACGACTCGCCCGATATTGGCTTTGATCGCTCGATTAATCCCTATCGAGGCTGTGAGCACGGCTGCATCTATTGTTTTGCAAGGCCGACGCACGCCTATCTCGGCCTGTCGCCCGGTCTTGATTTTGAATCCAAGCTGCTGGTGAAGCCGGAAGCGGCCAACTTGCTCGAAAAGGAATTGTCAGCGGCCGGATATGAGCCGAAAGTGATCGCCATCGGCACAAATACGGATCCGTACCAGCCGATTGATCGGCGCTACAAAGTGATGCGGCGCATCCTTGAAGTGCTCGACCGCGCGGGCCACCCGGTCGGTATCGTTACGAAGTCGGCGCTGGTGCTGCGCGATCTCGACATTCTCGCGCGTATGGCCGAGCGCAATCTTGCAAAGGTTGCCCTCTCGGTCACCACGCTGGATGCGACGCTTGCGCGCAAGATGGAGCCGCGGGCCGCGACGCCGATGCGGCGTCTTGAGACGCTGCGGCGGCTCGCACAGGCCGGCGTTCCGACAACGGTCATGGTTGCGCCGGTGATACCGGCCCTCAACGACATGGAAATCGAGCGCATCCTCGAGGCTGCGCGCACGGCCGGCGCGAAAGAAGCCGGTTACGTCTTGTTGCGCCTTCCGCTCGAAGTGCGCGACCTATTTCGCGAATGGCTGATCGCGAACTATCCCGACCGGTACCGCCACGTGTTCAAGCTGATCCGCGATATGCGGGGCGGAAAGGACTACGACTCGACGTGGGGCACGCGCATGAAGGGCACCGGACCTTATGCATGGATGATCGGCCGTCGCTTCGAGATGGCATGCGAGAAACTCGGGCTCAATGTTTCGCGAACACAGCTCACAACCGAACACTTTCGCAAGCCGAAACCAGGCACGGAACAGCTGAGTCTATTCGGATCATGAACGAGCCTTCGGGGATCCTGTCGCTGGTGACGCTCGGCGTCGCCAATCTCAAGCGCAGCATCGCTTTCTACGAAACACTGGGCTTTCGCCGTAAGGCGCTCGCGGCCGAAGGCGTCGGATTTTTCCAGGCCGGGGCCTGTGCGATTGCGGTCTTTCCGTCCGACGAACTTGCGAACGACGCCAACATTGCGTCCGAAGGAATGGCCGAAAATTTTCGCGGCATCGCGCTGGCCTGGAACTGCCGATCTGAGCACGACGTCGATGTCGTGATCAGACGCGCCGGCGAGGCGGGGGCGGTGATCCGCAAGCCCGCGCAGGATGCGTTCTGGGGCGGTTACAGCGGCTATTTCTCGGATCTCGACGGCCATCTCTGGGAGGTGGCGTACAATCCGCACTTTCCCCTGACCGAGGACGGGCGCCTGCAGTTGCCGGATTAGCGGGTTCCTGGTCCCGGACTGTTCACAGGCTCGAACGTTCAGGTTGACTTGAGCGGCGCGCAGCGCACTCATCGCGGCGATGGCAAAAAAGTTCAAGCCAGGTCCGCGCCTCCCGCTCGACGAGCCAATCTTGCGCCCAACCTTCCGGCGCGAACGGCGGGCACTAAAAAAGGGCATCTGGCCGGTGGCCGGTTGCGACGAGGCCGGGCGTGGCCCGCTCGCCGGACCGGTGGTTGCGGCCGCCGTCGTTCTTGATCCCGACCGAATTCCGCGCGGGCTCAACGACTCCAAGAAGCTCGATGCTGAAGCGCGCGAGAAACTGTACGAAAAGATCTGCGCCACCGCGCAGGTGGCGGTCGCCTTTGGCGCAGTCGAGCGCATCGACCGCGACAATATACTGCGCGCTTCGCTTTGGGCGCTGGCGCGCGCCGTCAAGGCGCTGCCGGTCCCGCCGAAACTGGTCTTCGTCGATGGAAATCAGAAGATCGCTTGCAGTTGCGACTGCGTAACAGTGGTTTCGGGAGATGCACTTGTGCTGTCGGTCGCGGCGGCATCGATCGTCGCCAAGGTGACGCGCGACCGGCTGATGATGCGGCTCGGCCTTGCCCATCCGGGTTACGGCTTCGAGCGCCACATGGGTTACAGCGTACCGGAGCATTTCGCCGCACTGGCACGGCTCGGGCCGACAATCCACCACCGCAGGTCGTTCGCACCGGTGGCGGCCAAGCTCGCGGCCCTTGGCGGCGCCTCGGACGAGGTGATCTCAGAGTTATTGCCTCTTTAGCCCGGCTTCTCTATTCCTCCGGGCGCATGATCCCGAAAACCGAAAGGCGGTTTTCGGATAAGATCATGCGCGAAAAATAAGCTCCCGTCCGTTTTCACCCCGCCCGGGCCAATGCATTACGTCTCCCTGCTCATTGAATTTCTACGCGGGCGCCCCGCGGTCGTGTTCTGGACGGTTGCGCTCACGCAGGCGGTGCTATGGACGTTCATTCCGGCCTTGTTCTACAGCGCGCCGCCCGGCGAAGTGCCGATGCTGCTGGCCATAGGGCACGAATTCGTGCTCGGCAGCTATCTCGGACCGCCGCTCGCATTCTGGCTCGGTGAAATTGCCTTCCGGATCGCAGGGTCCTTCGGACTCTATGCTTTGGCGCAAGCTTGCATTGTCCTCGCCTATTGGGCGGTGTTCAGGCTCGGCTGTGCGATCGTCGGCATACGCCACGCTGTTCTTGCCGTGCTGCTGATGGTCGGGATTGCCGCATTCTCGGTGCCGAGCCCGGACTTCGGACCGGCGATCCTCGCTGCACCCTTGTGGGCCTTGGCGCTGCTTTACTATTGGCGCGCCCTCGGCGAGAGGCGTCGCGGTTACTGGTTCCTGCTTGCGCTTGTTCTCGGCCTGCTCATGCTCGCAAGCTACGCAGGGCTGATCCTTTTCGTTCTGTTCGTCGTCTTCACTCCATTGACGCCGCGCGGTCGCGCATCCCTTTTACATCCTGAGCCGTGGATCGCGCTGGTCCTTCTTTTGATCGTCGTCTTCCCGCATGCGCTCTGGTTGAGCGGAAATCGTTCGCTGGTTTTGGAGGGCTTTGACGAGAACGTCGGCGCCGCGGGACGGCTGGCGCCGGGCATTTGGCTCTTTGCCGTGCTGCTTCTGACGCATCTTGGGCTCGCGCTTCTCGTCACGTTGGCGAGCGGTTGGCCGCGTCATCCCCGTGAGCGCGCGCCGGAGATCGAGCGAAATCCGGTTGAGCCACTCGCGCGCGCCTTCGTCTACCTGTTTGCTGTCGCACCTGCTTTGGTCGCGATTGCGGTTGTCTTTGTCAGCAATCGCCTTGGCCCTTTGGATCGCGTTACACCGATCGTCGTGCTTTCAGGGCTCGCGGTTGTTCTCGCCGCTGGCGACAAGATTCTGCTCTATCGCGAAAGATTGGTGTCGTCGGCTTGGTTCGGTCTGCTGTTCGCGCCACCAGCTTTGGTCGTGATCGGCCTTGCGATCTCGCCCTGGATCGTCGGCATCGACCTAAGGATCATGCAGCCGGCTAGGGCGGAAGGGCAATTCTACGGAGACATTTTTCAGCGCCGCACCGGCAAGCCGCTCGCATATCTGAGCGGTGATCCGCGGCTTGCGCCGCTGATCGCGCTCGCTGCTCCGAACCGGCCACACGTTTATTTTGCGTGGGCGCCTCACCGCAGCCCCTGGGCCAGCCCCGCAGATTTCCGCACCCACGGCGGCATCCTCGTCTGGCCGGCCGCCGACAACACCGGCACGCCTCCCGCGACGCTCAAGACACAGTTTCCTGACTTGGTGACCGAGGTGCCACGCTCATTCCCGCGCACGGTGCAAGGCGTTTTGCCGCTCATTCGTCTCGGCTGGTCGATGCTGCGGCCGTCGGCGTCTCAGTGATAGCTCTCTCCCTCGCGAACCTTGCCGCGGAACAGCCAGTAGATGAACACGATGTAGCCGATCACGATCGGCAGCAGCAGCAAGGTGCCTAACAGCATGAAGATCTGGCTAGCCGGCACGGCAGCGGTGTCCCAGATCGTGAGCGACGGCGGCACCAGATACGGAAAATTCGAAATCACGAGCCCCAGATAGCCGAGCAGGAACAAGGCCATCGTCGCCAGGAACGGGGGAACGTCGCGCCGCGCCTCGAGCCAGCGCCATTCAAGATAGGCAATCAGTGCGGTGACGACGGGTACCGGCCACAGGAAATAGAAATTCGGCAACGAGAACCAGCGTGCCGCGACGCGGGGCTCGGTGAGCGGCGTCCATAAACTCACGACAACCATGGATGCGAGCACCGCCATCAACAATGTCTTGGCGTGCGCACGCGCGCGTTCGGCAACCGGCCCTTCGGTTTTCATCACGAGCCACGTTGCGCCGAGTAAGCCGTAACCAGCGATCAGCGAAAGCCCGCAGACGAACGCGAACGGCGTTGCCCAATCGAACGAGCCGCCACTGTAAGCGCCGTCGCGCACCGAAACGCCCTGGATCAGACTGCCGAGGATGACGCCCTGCGCAAAGGTTGCGAGCGTCGAGCCCGCCGCGAAGGCGAAGTTCCACCCGGTCTTGCTGCGCGAAACGTGGCGGAATTCAAAAGCGATACCGCGAAAGACCAGCGCCAGCAGCATCACGATCACCGGAAGGTAAAATGCCGGCATGATGACCGCATAGGCCTTGGGAAAAGCCACGAACAATCCGGCGCCGCCGAGCACCAGCCATGTCTCGTTGCCGTCCCAGTAAGGCGCGATCGAGCGCGTCATTTGATCGCGTTCGCTCTCGTTCTGTGTGAACGGAAACAGGATGCCAATGCCGAGGTCGAAGCCGTCGAGCAGCACGTACATGACGACGGCGATGCCAATCACCGCAGCCCAGATCAGCGGGAGATACCATTCCATGGCTTCGCTCCCATCAGCGTTGCATTGCTTCGCGGCCGGCGTCCTGCGCGGCTGAAATCGGGCTCGGTGAGAAATGCCCGGTTTCCGCCGCAACCTGACGTGGCCCCTGCGCAATCAGCCGGTTGATGTAGTAGATGCCGAACCAGAACACGACACCATATGCCAGCACGAAAAGAGCCAACGTGCCGGCAATGGTCGCACCCGGGACCGGAGATGTTGCGTCTGCTGTGCGCATTATTCCCTGCACGATCCAGGGCTGCCGACCGCACTCGGTCACGATCCAACCCGAGATCACCCCAACGAAGCCGACCCACCAACTTTGTGCCATCACGCGCAGATACCAGCGAGTCTCGAACAACGTGCCGCGCCACCACAGGAACGCACCGAACAGGGCGGCGGCGATCATGAAGAATCCGACCGCCAGCATGATACGGAAGGCGAAGAAGACAATCTTCACAGGCGGACGGTCTGAAGCCGGCACGCTGTTCAGTCCCGGAAACAGTCCGTTCATTCGATGGGTCAAGACGAGCGAAGCAGCCTTCGGGATCGACAATTCAAGATGGTTCACCCCTGCGACTTCGTCAGGCCACGCGAAGATGTGAAAGTCACCCGGCTTGCTACCGTCCCAGTGCGCTTCCATCGCCGCCACTTTGATCGGCTGGTGTTCGAGCGTGTTGAGCCCGTGCTGGTCACCGATCACCAGCTGCAAAGGCGCAAGGATCGCGGTCAGGCCGATCGCCATGCGCAGCATGGTGCGGCCTTCCTCGATGTGGCGTCCCGCCACGAGATAGCGTGCGCCAACCGCGAGCACCACGAATCCTGTCGTGAGATAGGCCGCGTTGAGCATATGCGCGAACCGGTACGGGAAACTTGGATTGAAGACGACCTTTAGCCAATCGGCGGGATAGGCGATGCCATCGCGTATTTCGTGGCCGGTCGGCGTCTGCATCCAGCTGTTAGCCGACAGGATCCAGAACGCGGAAATTGCCGTGCCCGTGGCGACGACCACGGCCGACAATACGTAAAGCCATGGCGGCACGCGATTGAACCCGAACAACAATATCCCGAGGAACGTCGCCTCGAGGAAAAATGCTGACAGCACCTCATAGCCGAGCAACGGTCCCAGCACATTGCCGGTCGCAACCGAGAAGCGGCTCCAGTTTGTGCCGAACTGGTATGACAGCACAATTCCGGAAACGACGCCCATCGCAAACGACACGGCGAAAATCTTTGTCCAAAATCGCATCAGGTGCTGGTAGCGGTCATTGCCGCTGCGCAGCCACATCACGCCGAGGGTCGCGAGATAGGCCGACAGCCCAATCGTGAAGGCCGGGAAAATGATGTGGAAGATGATCGTGAAGGCGAATTGCAGGCGGGCCAGCAGGACAGGATCAAAATCCATCACAGCCTCCGACCGGATTTCCCTCGTGGAAGTATAGGCGTGGGCGTTAAATCGTGGCGAGCCTATTGCGTTCCAATCCTGCGATAAATCGAAGCGGAGTTGGCTGCCTCCAAGCTATCCACAGCGCCTCAATCGCATCTGACGGGCCCGATGCCGGCGCGTTACATTTGGCCCCGGGCGCTTGCTGGAGGGGTGGACATGGCCAAAAGGGCAAACACGAAGAACGAGGCTCCCTTCGCCGCCGCGCTGGACCGCTATTTCGGCCTTGCGCAGCAGGGCACCGACGTCCGCACCGAATTCATTGCCGGCGTAACCACGTTTCTGACGATGGTCTACATCGTCTTCGTGAACCCCATCATTCTCGGAAAGGCGGGGATGGACCAGGGCGCGGTCTTCGTCGCGACCTGCGTCGCCGCGGCGGTCAGCACTTTGGTGATGGCGCTGTACGCCAATTACCCAATCGCGCTGGCGCCGGGCATGGGCATCAACGCCTTTTTCGCCTTTACGGTGGTACTGACCTACAAGTACACGTGGCAGCAGGCGCTCGCTGCGGTGTTCTGCTCGGGCGTGCTGTTTTTCCTGATCTCCGTATTCCGCATCCGGCAATACGTAATCGACTCGATTCCGCAGAACCTCAAGCTCGCCGTGTCCGCGGGCGTCGGCATGTTTCTGGGTATCATCGCGCTCGAAGAAGCGAAGGTGGTGGTCGATCATCCGGCGACGCTGGTCACGCTCGGCGATCTGAGAAATCCGGAAGCGGTCCTGATGCTGCTCGGCTTCGTTCTCATCGCCGCGCTTAACTTCAGGCGCGTTCTGGGCGCTACTTTGATCGGAATTCTCGTGGCGACAATCATCGGCTTGCCGTTCGGGCTCGCGAAATTCACTGGCGTGGTCTCGATGCCGCCGTCGATCGCGCCGACGCTCTTGCAGCTTGATTTCTCGCGCCTGTGGGAACTCACGTTTCTGATCGTGGTGTTTTCGATTCTGTTCATCGACGTGTTCGACAACGCAGGCACGTTGATCGGTGTCACGCACCGCACCGGCCTGATGAAGAATGGCAAGCTCGCGCGGATGAAAGAGGCGCTGATATCCGATAGTTTCGCGGCCATGTTCGGCGCTGCCATCGGCACATCGACAACCACAAGCTATATCGAAAGCGCGGCCGGCGTGTCCGCCGGCGGGCGCACGGGACTGACGGCAGCCTTCGTCGGGCTGTTTTTCCTGCTGGCACTGTTTTTTGCCCCGCTCGCGGGAATGGTTCCTGCCTATGCCTCGGCAGCCGCGTTACTCTATGTCGCCTGCGTGATGGCGCGCGGATTGGCAGAGATCGACTGGGAGGACATCACTGAGTACGCGCCGGCCGTCATCACCGCGATCACCATGCCGCTGACTTACTCAATCGCGACCGGCATCGGTCTTGGCTTTATCACTTACGCGCTCGCCAAGATCATCGCTGGCAAGGCGCGCGAGGCATCGCCGGCGGTCATGGTGCTCGCGCTGCTGTTCGCGATCAAATTTGCAGTCGCCGGCTAGCCGAGCGCTTTTTTGATGGCCAGGAAGTCGCGCCAGGCAAAACGCTTCTGCAGCGGGCTACGCAACAGAAACGCTGGATGAAACGTCGGCATGGCGCGGATTTCGCGTTTTCCGGTATCGAAGGTGAACCAGCGTCCGCGCGTCTTGGTGATGCCTTCCTTGATGCCGAGCAGCGTTTGCGCTGACGGGCCGCCGAGACAGACCAGAATGTCCGGGTCAGCCAACTCGATCTGACGCGAGATGAAAGGCAGGCAGATCTGCGACTCTTGCGGGGTCGGCGTGCGATTGCCCGGCGGCCGCCAGGGCACGATATTGGCGATGTAAACCGATGTGCGATCGAGGCCGATCGCCGCCAGCATCCGGTCGAGCAATTTGCCGGACCGGCCGACGAAAGGCAGACCCTCGATGTCTTCGTCGCGTCCCGGCGCTTCGCCGACAAACATCAGCCGCGCGTGCGGATTGCCATCTGCGAAGACCAACTGGGTCGCAGTCGCTTTGAGGGCACAACCCTCGAACCTGTCGAGCACGGCGCGCAATTCGTCGAGTGCTGCCGCGCGCTTTACGGCGTCGCGCGCAGCCATGGCCGCTTCATCGGGAGCGGGAGGTGCAACGGGTGAGGGGGCACTTGCTGCGGGTTCGGCCCGCGCTGTAGCCGCAATCGGGGCGCGCACAGGCAAAACTGCGTCGACGGTGGCAAATCGATCGACCGGTTTCTCGTCGACAAGCGCGTCGGCACCCGCCTCGATATAGAAATCAAGCAAATCGCGCGCCGAACTTTCGTGGCCGGGGACCATTTATGCACATTAGCATGGAGGTCACGCGATTGCCGCCCCATGTGCAAAAGTAGAGAATGGCCTGGGAGAAATTCATGGCCGAGTTGCCTGCACGAGAGGCGATGGAATTCGACGTGGTGGTCGTTGGCGCCGGACCCGCCGGGCTAGCGGCTGCGATCCGTCTCAAGCAGGTCAATCCCGAGATCTCGGTTGTCGTGGTGGAGAAGGGTTCCGAAGTCGGCGCCCACGTTTTGTCGGGCGCGGTAATCGACCCGGTGGGCCTCGATCGCCTGCTGCCGGTCTGGCGCACGGAGGATACGCCGATCAAGACCGCGGTCTCGGGTGACCGCTTCTACTACCTCACTGCAGGCAGGGCGCTGCGACTGCCCAATTTCATGATGCCGCCGCTGATGAGCAATCACGGCAACTTCATCGTGTCGCTCGGCAACGTCTGCCGCTGGCTGGCGAGCAAGGCCGAGGCGCTCGGCGTTGAAATCTATCCGGGCTTTGCCGCGGCTGAGATTATTTACGACGACAACGGTGCGGTTGCCGGGGTCGCCACCGGCGACATGGGTGTCGGCAAGAATGGCGAGCCGAAGGACAATTTCACGCGCGGGATGGAATTGCGCGCGAAATACACGCTGTTCGGCGAAGGCGCGCGCGGCAATCTCGCCATTCATTGGTTGGCTAATTTCGCTCTCGGGGGGGGGAGCGAACCGCAGAATTTCGGACTTGGCCTGAAAGAGCTGTGGCAGGTAGCGCCGGAGAAGCACCGAAAGGGTCTCGTGCAACATACTTTCGGATGGCCGCTCGACAATTCGACCGGCG
>JBEVFG010000270.1:0-5106 GCA_040512415.1 Pseudolabrys sp.
TCAGAGAGCTCGGCCGTGCGCGCCTGTACCTCATCGAACAGCCGTGCATTCTCGATAGCAATAACAGCTTGGTCGGCGAAGGTTGTGAGCACCTCAATCTGTTTGTCGGTAAAGGGGCGCACTGCAGTGCGCGTCAGCACAATGACGCCGATCGGGCTTCCTTCGCGCAGTAGCGGAATGCCGAGAACGGTCCGGTAACCGCCTCGCTTCTGCGCCTCGCTGAAGGTGAAATCCGGGTCGGCGACAACGTCAGCAATGTGGACAACGCGGCCCTCAAGCAAGGCACGCCCGGCCACTGACCCGCGGTCCCGCAAGATCGGCCGCGTTTTGACATAGTCCATGAAGGCCTGCGGAAAGTTGTGACTTGTCGCCCAATAGTGCTCGCCATCCTTGGGCCGCACGATGCCGGCCATGTCTGCTTCGCAAAGCTTCGCAGCAGATTCGGTGAGCGTGTTGAGCACTATCTGAAGATCAAAGGCCGAGCGGCTGATGACCTTCAACACATCGGCGGTCACCGTCTGTTGCTCCAGAGCTTCGGAAAGATCGTCGGTGCGTTGGCGCAATTCGCCGAAGAGGCGTGTGTTTTCGATGGCGATGACGGCCTGGTCGGCAAAGGTTGTGACCAATTCGATCTGCTTCTGCGTAAACGGCTCCACCTTGTGCTTGCCTACAAAGATGACGCCGACGACTTCGCCCTTGCGCAGGAGCGGGACACCGAGCCCAGCACGGTAGCCGCCCATCTTTTGAACATGGCTGAATGTGTACTCGGACTCTGCTAACACGTCCGGGACGTGAACGACCCGGCCCTCGAGGGCGGCGCGGCCCGTGATGCTGCCGCGACTGATCGGCACCTGCACGGTCTTGAAAAATTCCCGGATCTGCGCGTGCTTTTCGGGCACATGGCCGTAGCTGGCCGAAAAAATGAAAAGCTCTCCCTCACGTTGAAATAACCAGGCGTAATCCGCATCGCACAACCGGGTGGCCGACTCGACCAATGTGTCGAGCACGGTTTGCAGGTCGAAAGTCGAGCGGCTGATGACCTTAAGTACATCGGCTGTGGCGGTTTGCTGCTGAAGCGATTCAGAAAGCTCGGCGGTACGCCGTTGCTCTGCGTCGAAAAGCCGTACATTTTCAATCGCAATGGCCGCCTGGTCGGCAAAGGCTTCAACAAGCCTGATCTGCTTGTCGGTAAATGGCTGGACCTCCAGGCGATAAGTGAGGATGACACCGAGCAAGTCATCGCCCTTGAGAATCGGAACAGTAAGGATAGTCCGAATTGGAGCGATGTCTTTTGATTTGTAGATATATTCTGGATCAATCTGCACGTCGGGGATATGAACGGTCCGCCGCTCGAGTGCGGCACGTCCAGCGCCGCTGCCGCGGCCGGGACGAATTGGATTTTGGCGGATGAAAGTTTCAAGCTCGGGCGGTGCGTTATAGGAAACAACCGACCGCAATACCTGCCCGTCGAAACGAAAAATAAAGGCCCTATCGGCTCCGCAAAGCCGCACGGCACTTTCGGCGACGGTTTCGAAAACAGGCTGCAGATCGAAGGCCGAGCGGCTGATGACCTCAAGCACATTGGCGGTGGCAGTTTGCTGCTGCAGAGATTCACGCAACTCATTCAGCAGCCGCGTATTCTCGATGGCGATGACGGCCTGCGCCGCAAAACTTTGCACCAGCTCGATCTGTTTATTAGTGAAGGGCTGCACCTCGGTGCGATATATGACGATGGTGCCGATGAGCTCATCGTCCTTGAGCATTGGGACTGCGAGCTCGGTGCGGGCACCGCCGAATTGAACAATTCCTGGTTTGGTGAATCCAGCCGGAACATCGATGTATTCGGGTTCTGCGAGGACATCGGCGATATGGGCCGTTTCCTTCGAGCGCAGAACTCGGCCAACACCCGTTTTCGGACTGGGGCGGATGACCGGGTTGCGCTTCCGTTCTTCCGCCAAGGCCGGCGGTACGCCGAACCACGCGCCGGCGCGCACAGTGTCATCATTTTCGCGCAGAAACATAACGCCATACTTCGCGTGGCAGATCTGCGTTGCATTTTCCAGCATGACATCGAAAACGGGGGCTAACTCGCCAGGCGACTTACTTATGATGCCCAGAACCTCGGATGTCGCTGTCTGCTGCTCGAGCGCTTCTTTCGTTTCGTTGAAAAGGCGCACGTTCTCGATCGCGATGACGGCCTGGTCGGCGAAAGTTCTCAGAAGCTGAATCTGGGTATCTGTAAAAGGGCCCGGCTTTCGTCGCGCAACAAAGATTGAACCAATCACCCGCTGGTCGCGGACCATCGGCACCGCGAGACAGCCGCGATACCCGCTCGTGCGCGCGACCTGCTTATTTTGATAAAGCGGATCGCTGAGGACGTCGGGAACGTGGCAAATCATGGATGTCCGAATCGCGCGGGCCGTCATCGTCTCTTCGTTGCGGTTCATCGGAAACGCACGCCGGACGGCTTCCAACCCTTCAGGCGACATTCCGTGGATGGACACGAGGCGGATCTGATCGCTGTCGGTTATCGCGATGACGCTGACTTCAGCTCCACAGAGCTTTTCCGCTCGAACTCCAATTGTCTGAAACACCGGCTGAAGGTCGTTTGGCGATCGGGAAATGACTTTCAGCACTTCCGACGTGGCGGTTTGCTGCTCGCGCGCTTCATTCAGTTCGCGAACGCATGAATCGATCCGGGCCTGGAGATCGGAAATCCGCGATGACGTTGCTGGCGTTTTCCGCCTTATGGGCGTACGGGAGCGCCGGCTTTTCGCCGGCCGGCCACGTGCCTTGCCGCGTTCCTTCATGTCGCCCCCCCGGCGCGATGACACCTAAATCTACGCACGTTCCGGCGATTGCGCCAATAGATGCAGCGATAGAAGCGTGTAATCCGCGCAATAAAGAAAAGGGCCGCCACAGGGCGGCCCTTCCAATATTATAGCGCGGCGCCTATTCCGCTGCCGGCAGCGCCGGTGCTTCCGCGGCCTCCGCTTTGGCTGCAGCCTTAGCCGCATCCTTCTCGCGCTCCTCCAGGATGAGCGCGTCACGTTTGACGGCGACCTCGCGCAGGCTGTTCATCATCGCGCCGGTTCCAGCCGGGATCAGGCGGCCGACAATGACGTTCTCCTTGAGTCCGTCTAGCGTATCGGCCTTGCCGTTGACGGCGGCCTCGGTGAGAACGCGCGTGGTCTCCTGGAACGACGCCGCCGAGATGAACGAGCGCGTCTGCAGGCTGGCCTTGGTGATGCCGAGCAGAACCGGATGTCCGGTTGCGCCCTTCTTGCCTTCGGCCTCGATACGAGCATTGATTTCGTCGAGTTCGACCTTGTCGAGCTGCTCGCCCTGCAACAGCTCGGTCTCGCCGGCGTCATCGATCTCGACCTTCTGCAGCATCTGGCGAACGATCACCTCGATGTGCTTGTCGTTGATGTTGACGCCCTGCAGCCGGTAGACCTCCTGGATTTCGTTGACCAGATAGGCTGCCAGCTCCTCGACGCCCTTGATGGCGAGGATATCGTGCGGAGCAGGATTGCCCTCGACGATGTAGTCGCCCTTCTCGATGACGTCGCCGTCCTGAAGGTGAATGTGCTTGCCCTTCGGGATCAGGTACTCCTTCGGCTCATCGCCCTTCCCCGACGGCTCGATGGTGATGCGGCGCTTGTTCTTATAGTCCTTGCCGAACCGCACCGTGCCGCCGATTTCGGCGATGATCGCGGCTTCTTTCGGCCGCCGTGCCTCGAACAGTTCCGCCACCCGCGGCAGACCGCCGGTGATGTCGCGCGTCTTGGCGCTTTCGGTCGGGATACGCGCAATGACGTCGCCCGCCTTCACGTGGCCTCCCGGATCGACCGAGATGATGGCATCAACCGCGAGCTGGTAGCGGGCTTCACCGCCGCGCGCCAGCTTGAGAATCTTGCTACCCGACTTGATCACGATCGCCGGCCGCAGATCCTGCTGGTTGCGGGAAGAACCGGTACGCCAGTCGATGACGACGCGCTTGGCGATGCCGGTCGACTCATCGAGTGCTTCCGACATCGACAGACCGTCAACGAGATCCTCAAAGGCAATGTCGCCTTCGACCTCGGTGAGGATCGGCCGCGTGTACGGATCCCACTCGGCGATACGCTGCCCGCGCTTGATCTTTTCACCGTCCTCGACGCGCATGCGCGCGCCATACGGAACGCGGTGATGCGCGCGCTCAGTGCCATCGGGGTCGACGACCGCGACAACCATGTTGCGCACCATCGCCACGACCTCGTTATCAGAGTTCTTGGCAACGTTCTTGCCCTTGAACTTGATCTTGCCGTCGAAGTTCGACTCGATGAACGACTGTTCGGAGATCTGCGCGGCGCCGCCGATATGAAACGTGCGCATGGTGAGCTGCGTGCCTGGCTCACCGATCGACTGCGCGGCAATGACGCCCACTGCTTCGCCCATGTTGACCGGTGTACCGCGGGCAAGATCGCGCCCGTAGCAGGCCCCGCACACGCCATTGGCTGCTTCACAGGTCAGCACCGAACGAATTTTCAACTCCTGAACGCCGCCATTGGTGATGACTTCGACTTCCGGCTCCGTCAACAACGTGGCGCGTTTGATCAGCGTCTTGCTGCTTGAGGGATCTTTCACATCCTCCGCCGTCGTGCGACCGAGGATGCGGCTGGCGAGCGACGCCACCACGGTGCCGGCATCGATGATGGCGCGCACCTTGATGCCATTCTTCGTTCCGCAGTCTTCTTCCGTGATGATGCAGTCCTGAGCAACGTCGACGAGACGCCGCGTCAGGTAGCCCGAGTTCGCCGTCTTCAAGGCGGTGTCGGCAAGACCCTTACGGGCGCCGTGTGTCGAGTTGAAGTACTCGAGCACCGAGAGGCCTTCCTTGAAGTTGGAAATGATCGGGCTCTCGATAATCTCGCCCGACGGTTTCGCCATCAGGCCGCGCATGCCGGCGAGCTGACGCATCTGCGCGGGCGAACCGCGCGCGCCGGAATGCGCCATCATGTAGATCGAGTTGACCTGATGCTCGCGACCGTCCTTGTCCTTCTTGGTCGACGAGATCTCCTTCATCATCGCCTCGGCGATCGCCTCGGTGCACTTCGACCAGGC
>JBEVFG010000271.1:0-4720 GCA_040512415.1 Pseudolabrys sp.
GGCACGTCATCGACGCGCGGACAGGCGAGCACTTCTCGCAATTCAAAATGCGACATGGCAAAATTATACGCCCGGGGTTTGTTTGGTGCTTGCGCTAAATCAAGGTGACGTCACGCAAGAATTCCAATCGCGCGCTACCCGTATACCGCAATGCGCGGTCCTGAATCATGAGCGGACATTCTGTGGCGCGGGAGTGATGTCCGCTCTACCCCCCGAAAGCGGACATGTGCGGTGCAACTAGTGATGTCTGCTAAGTGCCAAGAGCGGACATTGGCGGATGGCTGCCGGCAGCATCGGCTATTTAGAGATGAGAGGCTGTTACTGTGGTCCGGGTGCAAGCGCCTTCGCCTTTTTACCTTCGGCCTACAGCGACCTGGGGTCGACAGAACATCTTCCGCAACAGAAACAAAAGGCCCGGGAGTTTCCCGGGCCTCTTTTTTGCGCCGGAGAATTGATGGATTAGTAGTCCATCCCGCCCATGCCGCCGCCCGGCATTGCCGGAGCTGCGGGCTCCTTCTTCGGCACTTCGGCGAATCGTGCAAGCACATCCTCAGGAGTTCGTGCCGGCACCTCGGGAAATACTGGTCGACCGCCGGGCAGGTGAACGCCGGGCGCGCGCGTCAGAAAGAAGATGTCATAACGGTCCAGAAATATTCCGAACACCTCCGTTCCGCCAATAACTCCAATGCGATCATTCGGTTTTCCCAACACTGCCAGGGCTTGCTCCAAAGTAGCGCCGGCAGGATTCCAGAAAAGTGCGTTATCGTTCTTTGGATCACTTGCTATTGAAGAAACCCTGCGGGTCAAAATTAGTCGTCGCCGCAAATCCGAATTTCGCTGCTGTTCATGAGAATGCCGCCCGTGCACGACGACGTCGACACCATCGAGCCCTCGTTCGAAGAAAGCCTGATCACCCTCGAATTTGAGCGAGTTCGGCATAACTCCTGCCGCATTGGCAAGCATGCCGTCCGCGGAGACAATCGCGTATCCTTCGATACGGCTCGGAACTTTCATCGGCTAATTGCTTTCGCCGTCCGGCAAGTTGACGAAAATCAGCACTCCAAGGATCACTGTTGCGATGCGGGCCGCCGCGTCCTGCCCGTTCCAAACCTTCGACTGCCACATGGCGAAGTATTCGCCGGCAATCACCATGAAGCCGAAAAACCAAAGGCCAAAGCCGACTGTCAATCCGGCCACCGCCCAGACCTTTGAGCGGTTGAAGACCTCGGCGGGCGCCCGGAGCCGACTAAGCAACACTAGCGCGCCGACCAGCAACAGAAAGGCTGTCAACCCCTCCATGGCGACGATCAATGCATATGCAAGGCTCCAGATATTCTCGTTGGTGATTGCACGATGCATCAACGTGTTGCCAGGGAATGTCGTGTCCATGCTCAGTACGTGCCTCACGAACTCGTAATTTGATTGGTAGTCGACGATGTTGTCGTAGGTGACGATCAATGCGTAGGCTGCGAGCGAACCAATCATCGCAACTTTGGCGAGGCGGACGAGGACCATGGTTGCCGACCATCTGCGCAGTTAGGTCCGAGTTTCCATTAGCGCATATTAAAAATTAAGTAATGGTCGCTTTGAGCCAATAGCGGACATCCGCTCATTCGATGGTTACATCCACACAGGAGCTAACGCCACGAGGACGGGTTACGGACCGCCTCAACGACCTCGCGGATTGAGTTGATCACGAGTTGAGGCTGCTCCTTGTGTATCTCATGGCCGCTGTTCGTGTTGCTGATGTGTTTCGCGTTTGGCACAAGCTTGGCGAGCCGCTCTTGAGCCCTTTTCTGCGCGGCATCTGTGACGTAGCCAAAGTCCAGCGGCACATCAGCCGGGAGCACGCCTGCCGCAATCATTGACGGGACTTGTGGCCCCCAGGGCCGGTCGGCAGACAAAACGACCAGGGGGAGTGGACGCAGGGGCGGGGCGGCACGGACCTGGTCGAAGCTGCGGTCCGGGTCGTTCCTCTCAAGTGCTGGGTACAGGACCAGACTTTCCCGGATGTCGCCCTCCATCAGTTTTCGTTGTATCGCCCACTGCTCAGGCGTTTCCGCATCCCGAAGCCCTTCGGTGAGGGCGTCGACGAGAACGAGGCCGGATACCTCTTCGGGATAGGTGCTCGCATAAAGCCTGACGACCAGACCGCCATAAGAATGGCCGACAAGTATGCAGGGCCGCGCCTCACCAGCGGCCCTCAGCAGAGCATGCAAATCGGCGACCGCCTGCCCCGCTGTAGTCGGCTGCGGCACCGGGTCGCTGCGACTCGGTTTCTCACCGACCGGCGTTCCGGGGCGGTCGTAAGCACAGACCCGGGTGAGCTTAGCGACCTCGGCGAAGACCGTCGGCCCCGATTCCTTGGCTATGTTCCAATCCTCGGCTGAACCCTTGAGGCCAGCCACCAACACGACGGTCGGAGAGCCCGTGCCCCGGCATTCCAGGTACATCTTGCGACCGCCGCCGATGTCGACAAGCCCCGCAATGTCTTCGCTTACCGCGGCTTGTCCTGCTGCGGCGAATAAAGCTGCGCAAGCCAGGGCGATGCGCAGTGCAGATTTATTACTGGTCCCGGGCATCGATAACATCAGAAAGAATAGCTCACCGCGCTTCTGACGACAAAGGTTTGCGGAACCGAGTGCGTGAGACATGTCCGCTTTGGGTCAAAAGCAGACATGTGCAGCGCACAAGCCGATGTCCGCTTCGTGCCAAAAGCGGACATCGCGCGCGACACGGCTCAACAAAAAACCCCGGGCATTTCGCCCGAGGGTTAGGGTCACGTACCAAATTGATCAGGCGGCTTGCTTCCGCTTCCTGCGCCAGCCTATGCGATTTTCCCTATAGCCGTTTCAATGTGATTGCACTTAGGGCACACGAACGTACGCAATTCGTTACCGGGCTTTTCCGGCTCTATACCAAATAGGTTCATTTGCTTCCCGCCTTTGGACAGTCTGGTCGGAAGATAAAATCGGAATGTGGAGTGCGCGGTCGGTAAGTCGTCATGGTCTGCTTTACCCCGACGGGCCCGGCTTGGTCTTGTGATCTCAAGCCAAAGTTTTGCGCAATTTTTCCACGGCAAATGCCGTCAAACACAGCTATTTCGGCCAGTAGGCACGCTTGAACAGTGAGGAGTGGCGCCCTTTAGGCGCTGGCGGCGAATGCCAATTTATTGGCCGCCACTCGCAAGACCCGCCCGATAGCGACGATCTAGAACACTGCAACCGGCAGTGAGCAGACGTATGAATATCGCAGAGTACACACTGATCGATTGCGCGACCGGCCAAGACCCGGCGTTGCGTCTGTCCTTTTATTGCAAGCGCTACATTCGTATCCTATTTGCCGAATAACGGGGTTGCGCGAAAGGGGACCGAGATGCCGATATTGCGAGCTTTTGTAGCTGCCTGCCTAACCGGCGCCGCACTGGCGAGCGCGCCGGCGTTAGCTGATGACGGCAAGCGGCCCGACAAGGTGTCATTCTATTTCGCTGCGCACGAGGACGACTGGCAGTTGTTCATGAATCCTTCCGCTTTTCAGGACGTGATCAATGGCGCAGCCAAGACCGTGTTCGTGCATCTGACCGCCGGCGACGCGGGCCTCGGCAACGGCCTGGGCGGCCGCAAACATCCCTTCTATTTGGCGCGCGAAAACGGCGCGGAAACTGCGATCCGATTTATGGCCGACGCCGATGCGGTACCTGGCGAGCGCATCGCGGCTCCGATGTCTTTCAACGGGCATATGATTTATCGAGTCAGTTACCTAAACACCGTGAGCTACTTCCTGCGCGTGCCGGACGGCCACTGGTCTGGTGACGGTTATTACGAGACCGGCTTTCAATCTCTCAAGCGCTTGGCCACTGGCGAAAATGACATTCTGCGAGCGGTCGACGGCTCGGCCACGTATCATGGTTGGGACGATCTGGTTGGTACGCTGCGTGCAATCGTTAGTTACGAGCGCGGCAAGGCAGCTGTCGCGCAGATCAATGTGGCCGAGACTGATACCCGTGTTAATCCGAAAGACCATTCCGACCATCTGATGACGGCGAAGGCCGCTCTCGAAGCCGTGAAGGATGTTTCCTGTGTGCGGCGGGTCTACTATGTCGACTACGCAAGTGCGCGACTGCCAGAAAACCTCCATGCGCAACAACGCGACATGGAAAGTTCCGTTTTTGCGGTTACGCTCGCCGGCGTGCAGGCTTTAGATCACGGCACCTCCTGGCGTCACTACGACCACTCATTCGTCGGACGGAACTATTTCCGTGTCCAGGAACCAGCTCGATGTAACACCGCCATAACCACGATGGCGGCGTCGCGGCACTAGGCTTTCTCTAGGGACTTCGCAGCCCATGTGGCATGGGAATGTTCCGCTTTTACGATTTCATCTTTTTGTTGTTGATTTTCGTCTCCGACGTTTCGATCGTGCTGGGCAAGGTTGCCCCATCGGTTGTGCAATCTTGTCCACTGTTGCCGTGCGGCCATAGGAGCGATGGCGAGCGAACCCTATTGTAGATCTATGCCTGACCGACCTTCCGACGAGGACGTTAGCCGTCAAATCCTCGGCGTTTTCATGCGTCATCGGATTCCTGCGACCGGCACGCTGCAACGCAATTATTTTTTTGAAGTGCGCGACGGTGATTTCCAACGCGGGATCAACAAGGCGGTCGCCAACAATTGGATCACCATCGATTTGCGAAACCGCTACCGCTATCAACTCACGACAA
>JBEVFG010000272.1:0-7233 GCA_040512415.1 Pseudolabrys sp.
GGCGGAGCACAAAAGATCGTCGTGCTGGGAGGATTCGCCGAGGTCTCGTCCGCAGGACTGACTGTTTTGGCCGATCTCGCCGAAGCCGCGGAAAGTATTGATCGCTCCGTCATCGCGACGCGCATCGGCGAACTGGAAAATCGCATCGCGAAGACCGAGCCCGGTTCCGAGCTCGATCGGCTGGTCACACGACTCGATCATTACAAAGATGTCGACCGGCACCTCACCGGCACGGCCATGCACTAGGTCTGGCGCGCAAAGCGCTGGAACTCTTTCACGACACGGTCATACGTCAGGCGCTTGAACGGAATCACCAGGTCCGGCAGCTCGCGCATTGCTACCCATTTCCATTCGACGAACTCCGGTTTGTGACCGCCACCGGGATCGGTGATGTTGATCTCGCTGTCCTTGCCGGTAAAGCGCAACGCGTACCATTTCTGTTTCTGACCGCGATATTTTCCACCCCACGCCTTTTTTGCAACGTCGCTGGGGAGATCGTAGGTCAGCCATTCGGCGATCTCCCCGAGCTTCTGCACGGAGCGGATGCTGGTTTCCTCGTACAGCTCGCGTAGCGCCGCCTTGTATGGGTCTTCGTCTTCATCGATCCCGCCCTGCGGCATCTGCCAAACGTGCGTGGCATCGACATGTTCGGGCCCATCGGTTCGCCGGCCGATGAAGACAAGGCCGGTACGGTTGAGCACCGTCATCCCGGCGCAAGGGCGATAAGGCAGCGATTTATGAGACGGCATCTGGACGCTCGTTATTATGTCCGCGCGATCCTGCAGCGGCAGAATAACGTTACGATGACTTGGCCTTGATCGCCACCATCGTGATCGGTACCAATATGATGCCTTTCGAGTCCGCTTTTTTTATCCATTCGGCAATGCGCGCAATAGTGCCCGGTTTTGCGGTTGCATAGCCGACAGCGATGCCGCTGTCGCGCGCTTTCATCTCGAGGCGTGCAAGCGCATGGTCGATTTCCGCGGTGGTCGGTACGGTATCGAGCACGACATCGGCTTTGGCAAACGGTAGATTCTGCGTGCCGGCCAGCTGACTTGCAATGCTGCGCGAAGATGATCCGTCATCGACGTAAATCAATCCGCGCTTGGCGATATCGCGTAGGACCGGCGAGAGGCCCTGTTCCGAGGCGCTAAAGCGCGCGCCCATAAAGCTGATCAATCCGACATAGCCTTGAAATCGGCTCATCAGCCAATGGAGCCGGTCGATATTCTGTTCCGGCGTCAACGACGTCAGCAGCGTTTGCGGTCCCGGATCGTTATCCGGATAGTCGAAAGGCTCCATCGGCACTTGCAGCAGAACTTCATGCTTGCCCGCCCGCCCGCGCTCGGCGAGTTTCTCAAGATCGGCGCCGTAGGGCGCCAGCGCGAATGTCACGGGCGACGGCATCTTGGTGAATGCATCTGCCGTGCCTGATGCGCTGATTCCAAGGCCGCCGATAACGATCGCGACAAGCGGTGCATCCTTTTTATCTGGCGGAAGATCACGCGGCTGCGCGTAACGCACCGACGGGCGCGCACCGTCCGGTCCGATTATCGGAATCGCGCCGTGCCGTGTTGCCTCCAGCAGCTTGGAATCGAGCAGTGGCTTGCTCGCGTTCGCACTGTTGTCAGGGATGACGACCTGCTGCCGGGCCCCGCTGGACCCGTCGATAATGGTGACCGTCTTCGATCCCGGAGGGAGTGGCGCAACAGCTTTTGCAGCGTCAGGCGTATTGGCAGCAGCCCCGAGCGCAGCAGGTTGGTTGGCGCTGCCATTCTGTTCGGTCTGGGTCGGCAAAGATAACTTGGTCGCCACAACCGCGACCGGCTGGCCTCCGAGCGGGTCATGAACGAATGTCGCCCACCCCACCACAACGAGTCCTGACAGGCCAAGCACTCCTGCCAATATTTGTGGCGGGCTGGCGGGTAGTGTCGGTAGACGTTTTCCCTTGCCCAGGCCGAGCGGTGCGTTCAGGTCGTCGGGGGCCACGGCGGCAGATCCTTGCGAATCATTGCGCGAGTCTACCACGCGAGGAATCCACACTGTGATGCGTCGTCGTGCTGCTTAAACGATCGGGGCGGCCTTTCGGCCGCCCCGTCACATTCAAAAATCGAGGTCTTGTTAGTTCGGGACCGGGTTCTTGGCGTTGGGCGGGAATGCCGAGTTCACCTGTGTCCCGCGCAGAAGATCGATGGCCATATGGAGTGCCTTGTCGTTCTTGGCGTCAGGCGGAATGTAGGACTGCGAGCCCGTTTGCTCCTTGCCTGCATCCCCCTTCAGGTGGCCCCGCAGAGACGCTTCACCTTTGGTGTCGGTCTTCGCTTTGAGATCATCCGGCACTTCCTGCAGCACTTCGATGTCGGGCGAAATTCCCTTCGCCTGGATCGACCGTCCCGACGGCGTGAAGTAGCGCGCTGTCGTCAGCCGCAAGGCGCCATTGCCCGAGCCGAGCGGGATGATGGTCTGCACCGAACCTTTGCCGAAGGAGCGGGTGCCGATCACCGTCGCCCGCTTGTGATCTTGCAAAGCGCCAGCGACGATTTCGGACGCAGAAGCCGAGCCGCCGTTGATCAGGACGATCAGCGGCTTGTTCTTTGTGAGATCGCCCGCGCGTGCGTTGAAGCGCTGCGTCTCTTCGGCATTACGTCCGCGCGTCGACACGATCTCGCCCTTTTGCAGGAAAGCGTCGGAGACTGAAATTGCCTGATCGAGCAGGCCGCCTGGATTGTTGCGCAGATCGAGGACATAGCCCTTGAGCTTATCGTCGGAGATCTTGGCGCCGATATCGGCGATCGCCTTCTTTAATCCTTCCGTGGTCTGCTCATTAAACTGCGTAAGCCGGATGTAGCCGATGTCGTCACCTTCGGACTGGGAGCGCACCGAGCGCACACGGATGACGTCGCGCGTGATCGACACTTCGACCGGCTTGTCTTGCCCCTTACGCATGATGGTGAGCTTGATCTTGGTGTTCACCGGTCCGCGCATTTTTTCGACGGCCTGGTTCAGGGTGAGACCCTGCACCTGCTCGTCGTCGAGCTTGGTAATAATGTCATTGGCCATGACGCCGGCCTTGGCGGCAGGCGTGTCGTCGATCGGCGCCACCACCTTGATCAGGCCGTCTTCCATGGTGACTTCGATGCCGAGACCGCCGAACTCGCCGCGCGTCTGCACCTGCATGTCGCGGAAGCTCTTGGAGTCCATGTAGCTCGAGTGCGGATCGAGGCCGGCGAGCATTCCGTTGATCGCGGTTTCGATCAGTTTTGCGTCGTCGGGTTTCTCGACGTAGTCAGCGCGCACGCGCTCGAACACGTCTCCGAACAGATTGAGCTGGCGGTACGTATCCGCTGCCGCCGCCTTGGCGGTTGCGCCCACGAGCATGATGCGCGGCTGAACTGCGAGCAGCGTCATTGCTGCTCCCGCCGCCGCGCCAAGAAGAATGAGTGAGGTCTTGCGCATCATCCGCGAACCTTTTCGCCTTCGCCAGCCGCCCACCATGGGCCTGGATCGACGGGAACCCCGTCCTTTCGAAACTCGACGTAGAGCACCGGTTGGCTGGAACCTGTCGCTAGGATAGCGGCGATATGGGAGCCGTTACCCATGACTGCAACCGGTTCCCCGGCCAGCACAAACTGCCCGAGGTCAACTGATATCCTATCCATCCCGGCAAGCAAGACATGATACCCGCCGCCGACATTAAGGATCAAGAGTTGACCATATGAGCGGAACGGACCGGCATAGACGACCCAGGCGTCGGCCGGTGCGGTAACCTGTGCGCCGGCACGCGTGGCGATGGAAATGCCTTTTTCCGAGCCACCACTGGCATCCGGCGCACCGAATTCCTTCAATTTAACGCCGTTAACCGGAATAGGCACGCGCCCGCGCAACGACGCAAAGGCAACCGCTGGCGCAAGGCGTCCGGGATCACGAAATGCTGAAAGCGCCGGACGGCTGTCCGAACGTCCAGCGTCGCGTAGCTCGCGCGTTGCCGGGTTAAGCCCTTGCTCGAGCTTGGCGATCAAATCTTTGAGATTGTCGACTTGCTGCGCCAGCGTGCCTGCGCGCGACCTTTCAGCCTCAAGTACCTTCTCGCGTTCGGTCAATTGCTTTTGGCGCTCTTCCACCAACGCTGCCATGCGCGCTCGTTCGCCGTCGAGCGCGGCAACTTCCGCTTTCAACTGCTCGCGCTCGGCATTGATCTTTTTCCGCACCGCCAGCAATTCCGACAGATCGTTCGCCAGCGACTCTACCTCCCGGCGCATTTCCGGCAGGACGGCGCCAAGCACGATGGCCGTCCGCACGGATTGCAGCGCGTCTTCCGGACTTGCAATAAGCGCCGGCGGCGGTTGGCGGCCCATCCGTTGCAGCGCTGCCAGGACTTCGCCAATGACCGCACGTCGCCCATCGAGCGATTTTCGAATGCTCGTTTCATTCTCGTCGAGCGGTTTGAGCCGTTCCTGGGTTGACTCAACCTTGGCTTCGACACCACGCAGCCGCGCTGCGGTGTCGATCAGATCCTGGTTAAGTTTCGTGCGATCAGCACCGATCTGTTCGATTTCGCGCTTGAGTGCGGCTTCCGCTTCGGCGGACCTGCGTTGCTCGTCGCGGGCGGCTTTGAGCTCTTCGTCGCGCTGCTTGAGGGTCTTGAGCGGGTCTGCGGCCTCATTTTGGACTGCGGGAGCCGTCTGCTCCTGCGCCAGCACCGTGGCGGCCAAGGTTATTGGTAGCGCAAACCCCAGCCCCGCGATGAGCGCGGCGCGCGGATCGAGACCACCCAATCCCCCGAGGCAAATCATCGGGGTCACGTTACGCCCGCAGGTTTGAACGACAAGTTCATTTTCTGGCGAACCCTATCGGCTGCGATTGCGACTAAATCGGGGTCGGATACGTTCTGCCTGCAAAAATCAGGTCCGATGGTAGGGATGCCCGGTCAGGATTGTGGTGGCGCGGTAGATCTGCTCGAGCAGCATCACGCGGATGAGCTGGTGCGGCCAGGTCGCCTTGCCAAACGACAGTCGCAGGCTGGCCTTCTCCCCGAGGTTTGCGGCAAGGCCATCGGCGCCCCCGATCAGGAACACTGCCGCGGGCCGGCCGTTCTCCCGCCATTTGCCGAGCTGGGCCGCAAGCGCGCCGCTGTCGAGACTCTCCCCGCGGGAATCGAGCACCACCACGGCCGCGTTTTGCGGAATGATGTTGGCGAGCGCGATTGATTCTTCGATCATGCGCTTGCCGGCATCGCCGGCGCGGCTTTCCCTGATTTCGATGACTTCGACGTCGCGCAGGCCGAGATGACGGCCGGTTTGTGCGGCACGCTTGCGGTAGCGCGCGCTCAGTTCAGTTTCCGGGCCCTGCTTCAGACGCCCGACAGCGGCAACGATGATGCGCATCGTGCCGCGCAGATTATCAGCCCGGCCGCCGCGCGTCCCTGCTGGCCGCCGCCCACATCTTTTCCAGATTGTAGAAGGTGCGGATCTCCGGCCGGAAGACATGCACGATGATGTCTCCGGCGTCGATGAGAACCCAGTCACCTTGCCGCATTCCCTCGACGCGGACGCGGGGACCGCCGGCTTCCTCGATGTCCTTTACGAGGTGGTCGGCCACGGCGCTGACGTGACGCTGCGACCGGCCGCTCGTCACGACCATGTAATCGCCTATTGAGGATTTGCCGGTGAGATCGATGACGACACTGTCCTCGGCCTTCATGTCTTCCAACCGCGCGAGGACGGTTTTGAGCATCTCCTTGGCAGTCGGATGCCGGGAGACGGTTTCGGGCTTACGACGCTGTGCCCGAGAGAGTACAGATGTGCTCAGGGTTTTTGGTCCTTTCGATACGTTGCACCCGCCCCGGTCCTAACCGGGGTCCACTGAAGATAGTCACCTCGTCCGTTTCTTTCTACCCCGGCGGCGGACGGACTTCGCCGCCGATTTGGGCTTGCTGGCTCTGTTTCCACGCTTGTTTTCACGTCTGCTGCGGTTCCCTGCTCGCTTCGATTTGCGCGAAGACGTGCCACGAGCACTGGCGGAAGTCCGTTGTCCGCCCCGCAATGCTCGTAATGCAGTCGAAGACAAAGGTGATTTGAGGCCGTGCAAAAAAGCCCAGACCGGGGCTTTTCGATCGGGTAATGCGGAAGCGGCGTATTCGGGAATGCGGACCCGGGCGAGTGCATTTCCGGCGGGGCTGGCGGCAGCGTAGAGACTCGGGCCCAGCCGGTCGATGACGACGATAGGCACCAGCTCTGCAATTTTGCGCCACTTCTGCCAGCGATGAAAACTCCGCAAATTGTCCGCGCCCATGACCCAGACGAATCGGACACCAGGGCAGCGTGTCACCAACCAAGATATCGTATCGTAGGTGTATCTCGTCTTAATGACAGCTTCGAGGCCCGTAACGTCGATGCGGGGATGATGCGTGAGGGCGCGTGCCGCAGCGATTCGGGCGGGCAGCGGCGCCAGACCGCGCGTGTTCTTGAGTGGATTTCCGGGCGTGACGAGCCACCAGACGCGGTCAAGCTTGAGACGCTTCAAGGCAAGAAGGGCGGCCCCGAGATGTGCCTGGTGCGGCGGGTCGAAAGTTCCGCCGAACAGGCCGATCCTCATGCCGGGCGCATGCGGAGGCAGTAAGCGCTCGGACATGTCGCGATTCTTCACCGTCACGGCCTAGTCTGACCGTTTCCGTGGATACGATATTTGAACGTCGTGAGCTGATCTACGCCGACAGGGCCGCGCGCATGCAGCCGCCCGGTGGCGATGCCGATCTCGGCGCCGAAGCCAAATTCCCCGCCATCGGCAAACTGCGTCGACGCGTTGTGCAGCACAATGGCCGAATCGACTTCGCGCAGGAACTTTTCCGCGGTCGCCTGATCCTCGGTAATGATCGCGTCCGTGTGATGCGACCCGTACCGTTCGATGTGGTCGATCGCGGCCTCGACGTTGTCGACGACTTTGACGGCAATTATGGCGTCGAGGTACTCGGTACTCCAATCTTCTTCGATTGCCGGTTTGACCCGGTTGTCGACCGCCAGTATCGCCTTGTCGCCGCGGATTTCGCAGCCGGCGGCGATGAGCATTTCAATCAGCGGCTTGAGCTGGCTGCCGGCGCCTGTGCGGTCGACCAGGAGCGTTTCGGCGGCACCGCAGACGCCGGTACGCCGCATTTTCGCATTGAGCACGATTTTCTTGGCCATATCGAGGGAGGCCGCCTTGTCGACGTAGACGTGGCAGACACCTTCGAGGTGC
>JBEVFG010000273.1:0-11680 GCA_040512415.1 Pseudolabrys sp.
GACCGGCCCGGCAACATCGGCGTGCCGACACCGGGCGTCGAGCTCAAGCTGGTGCCAAACGAAGGGAAGCTGGAGGCGCGGTTGCGCGGTCCGCACATCACGCCCGGATACTGGCGACAGCACGATTTGACGCGCGACGCATTCGATGATGAGGACTTCTACAAGATCGGCGACGCGCTGAAATTCGTCGACCCGAGCGACCCGGCAAAAGGACTGCTGTTCGACGGCCGGATCGCCGAGGATTTTAAACTTTCCACGGGCACCTGGGTCAGCGTCGGACCGCTGCGCGCGCGCTTCATCGATTATTTTGCGCCGTACGTCCGCGACGTTGTCTTTGCCGGCGCCGACCGCGATTTCATCGCTGCGCTTGTGTTCCCCGACATCGAGGCTTGCCGAAAACTTGGCGGCCTGGGCCCCGACGCGTCCGCAGCCGACATCGTCGGCGCGCCGGGCGTCCGCCAGAAATTCGCCGAGCTACTGAAAAAGCTGGCTGCTCTCAGCCAGGGATCCTCGACGCGCATCGCACGCGCGATCCTGATGGCCGATCTGCCATCCATGGATAAGAGCGAGATGACCGACAAGGGATCGATCAACCAGCGCGCCGTCTTGCGAAATCGTGCATCCCTGGTGGACGAGCTTTATGGGACGCCTCTATCCTCTCGCGTGATCACCACTGAGGAAGGCCGCTGATGGAGACCAAGGGACAGGCTGCAATCGTGACCGGTGGTGCCTCAGGTTTGGGTGCGGCAACGGCGCGGGCGTTGGCCGCGGCCGGCGCGAAGGTTGCGATCGTCGACGTCAATGAGAAAGCGGCCGCAGACGTGGCTGCGGACGTGAAAGGCGTTGCCGTTGCCTGCGATGTGGCCGACAGCGCCAGCGGCGAAGCCGCCGTCAAGAAAGCCGCCGCCGCGCACGGCCCGGCCCGCATCCTGGTCAACTGTGCCGGCATCGGGCCCGCGAAGCGCATCGTCGGCCGTGATGGACCGATGCCGCTCGCCGACTACGAGCGCGTCATTCGCATCAACCTGATCGGAACTTTCAACATGATGCGGCTTGTCGCCGCTGCCATGCAGGCAACGGAGCCGCTGCCGGGCGGCGAGCGTGGCGTCATCGTCTCCACGGCGTCGGTCGCGGCCTTCGAAGGGCAGATCGGCCAGTCGGCCTATTCGTCGTCCAAAGGCGGCGTTGCAGCAGTGACGATGCCCGCGGCGCGCGAATTCGCTCAGTTCGGCATTCGCGTGCTTGCCATCGCGCCTGGAATCTTCGGCACTCCGATGCTGCGTGCGCTTCCGCAGGAGGTGCAGGACTCCCTCGGGGCTTCCGTGCCCTTCCCCAAACGCTTGGGTGAACCGCGCGAATTTGCGGCGCTCGTGCTTCACTGCATCCACAACGCCTACCTTAACGGCGAGGTGATCCGCCTCGACGGTGCGTTGCGCATGGCGCCACGTTAACGCGAGGGCACAGTGGCATCATCCAGCAATATCCGCACGGTGCGGATCGAATGGGGCGACTGCGATCCAGCAGGAATCATCTTCTATCCTCGTTACTTCGAGATCTTCGATGCCTCGACAGCGCTTTTGTTCGAGCGCAGGCTCGGAATGACCAAGTTCGAGATGCTCAAGGAGATTGAGTTCGGTGGTTTCCCGCTCGTGCGCACACGGGCGCGGTTCCTGCGGCCGACGCGCTTCGGGGATGACGTGACGGTTAAGAGCACCATCTCATTTGGTCATTCCAGCTTCGACGTGGAGCACCAGTTGAGCCTGAACGGCGAAATCTGCGTCGAGTGCTCGGAAAAGCGTGTGTGGGTGATGCGTGATGGGAGCGGCCGGCTCAAGTCGCATCCGGTCCCGGCCGCCGTGCTGGACAAGTTCCAGGGATGATCTCCAGTGAAACCTAGCCGAGCTCCGCCGCAATTTTCTTCAGAATCTGAATAAACCGCTTGCGATCCCGTTCGCCGATGACCCGGTCGAGATTGCGCTCGTGCCGACGCGCGCAACGCGTCAACATGGTGAGCACCCTTTTTCCGGACGGCGTGAGATTGAGCCGATAGGTGCGCCGGTCGCTGTCCATGCGTTTGCGTTCGACCAGCCCGCGTTTCACCAGATCTTCGACCACGGGCGTAAGGCTGGACTTGTCGCGCCCATTGGCTAGCGACAGCTCCGTTTGGCTGATGCCGGGATTGCGCGCGATCAATGTCAGAGTGGCGAACCGGCCTGGGCTTTCGCCGATCTCCTGCGAAAGGTGGGAGAACGCCTGAAAAGCAACTTCCTGCGCCATGCGCAAATTGAAGCCGACCCAGTGCGCGAGCGGACCAAAATTGACCGATAAGCCAATGGCTTCGTCGTTCCTGCCGCGCCGGCGCCCTCCTGTGCCGTTTGTGCGGCTCGAGCCGTTCGTTCCGTGCACCGCGTCGATCCTTTCAACGGCCAGCATTTAGTTGGGTGTCAAACTATACGCTTTACAACGTCGCTGGCATTCGGCTGAATATTGCAAAAAGTTGGCGACTTAACCAACACCCAACCCTCAAGGGAGGAACCCATGAAACTCCGTTTCGCCGGATGTGTCTATGCTGCCGCCTTGCTGATCGGTGGCGCGACCGGCGCGCTCGCACAAGACAAAACTTTCGAACTCAAGTTGTCGCATTGGGTGCCGCCATCGCATCCGCTGCAGAAGGCGCTGGAAGAATGGGGCTCCTCGGTCGAGAAAGATTCCGGCGGCACCATCAAATACAAGGTTTACCCGGCTCAGCAGCTCGGGAAGGCATTTGACCACTACGACATGGCGCGCGACGGCATCGCCGATCTCACCTACATCAATCCTGGCTATCAGCCGGGCCGCTTCCCGATCATCAGCGCCGGTGAGTTGCCGTTCCTGATGACCACTGCAAAGGGTGGCACCCAAGCACTCGATGCCTGGTATCGCAAATACGCCGACAAGGAGATGAAGGACGTCAAGTTCTGTCTCGCCTTCTTGCATGATCCCGGCGCGTTCCATTCGCGGGCGAAGAAGATCCTGGTCCCTGGCGACATCAAGGGCATGAAGATCCGTCCGGCGCACGCCACCATGGCAACCTTCGTCACAATGCTCGGCGGTACCAATGTGCAGGCCTCTGCGCCGGAAGTCCGCGACATTATCGACAAAGGCGTCGCCGATGCGGTCACATTCCCCTGGGGCTCGGTGCCGTTGTTCGGCATCGACAAGGTGACCAAGTATCACCTCGACATGCCACTTTATGTCACGACCTTCGCCTTCGTGTTCAACAAGGCGAAATACAATGAAATGTCGGCGGCACAGAAAAAAGTGATCGATAATCACTGCACGCCAGAATGGGCGTTGAAAGTGGCGGCGCCTTGGGCCGATTTCGAGCATGCCGGCATCGCAAAAATCAAAGCGGAAGCCGGCCATGAAGTCTATGAGCCGAGCGCAGCGCAGGTCGCCGAGTGGAAGAAAGCGGCTGAGCCTCTGGCTCAGACCTGGGCCGACAACGTCAAGAAGGCGGGCGGCGATCCCGACGTCATCATGAAGGAATTGAAGGCGGAGCTTGCGAAGTTTAAAGCGGCCTATTGATGGATTGGCTCGTACCGGCAGGTTGATCCGACTGAGATGACGGGGCGTTCATCGCCGCCGTCCTTATTTTGCGCAGAAGCGGCCGGACAACCGGCGCGCGGCGAGGCATGACCATGCGCGTCAACCTCATGGACCGGTTCATCGATTCGATCGAGTGGATCGCCGCACTTTTTATTGGCATCGTCGCCGTCGACGTGTTCATCACCGTTCTGCTGCGCTATTTCTTCAGCATCGCCATTCCCGATGCCTACGACTTCGGGCAGCTCCTGCTCGGCATTTTGATCTTCTGGGGCATCGCGGCCACGTCCTACCGCGGCACTCACATCACCGTCGATCTTGTTTGGGCCAATGTCGCCCCGCGCTATCAGCGCTGGATTGACGTGTTTGCGACGCTTGTTCTGCTGTTTGTTGTGACGGTGCAGACCTATACGCTGTTCGACAAGGTCGTGAGCACGCGCGATGCCAACCTGCTGACCTTCGATCTGCGCCTACCAGTATGGCCCTTCTTCATGGTGGCGTGGATTGGCGACGTTGCCGCCGTGCTGCTGATTACGGTGCGCACCTACCGGCTGATCTTCCGGCCTGATCTGATGGCCGCCAGCCAGAACATTATTAAGCCGGTCGAATGAGCTTTGCCGCATGAGCACTGACGGCGTAGCGATAATGGGCTTCATCGTGCTGTTCGCGCTGATGCTGCTGCGTGTGCCGATCGGTATGGCGATGGGGCTCGTCGGCGTCAGCGGCTTTGCCTATCTCTCCGGTGGCGGCCCGGCGCTCAAGATCGTCGGCCACACTACCATGCGGACCGTGACCGACTTCAACTTCGCGGTCATTCCGCTGTTTCTGCTGATGGGATCGTTGGCAACGACGTCCGGCATGAGCCGGGAGCTATTCCGGGGCGCCAACGCGTTTGTCGGCCATCTGCGTGGCGGGCTTGGCATTGCCACTATAGCGGCCTGCGGCGGCTTCGCCGCCATCTGCGGCTCCTCCGTTGCCACCGCAGCGACGTTCTCGCGCGTCGCCTATCCCGAAATGCGCCGCTATGGCTACCCACAGAGCTTTGCGACCGGCGTCATCGCGGCCGGCGGCACGCTCGGGATCATGATCCCGCCTTCCACGGTATTCGCTGTCTACGGACTCATCACCGAGCAGGACGTCGGCAAGCTGTTTGTCGCCGGCATCCTCCCGGGTATCCTCGCCGTGTTGATGTATATTGCGACGATCTCGATCATTGGCGCGCTCCGCCCGGGGTTTTTGCCTACCGGCCCGCGTAGCACCTGGGCGCAGCGGCTCGACGGCATAAGGGAGATCTGGGCGACCATACTCCTTTTCGCCTTCGTGATCGGCGGCATCTATGGCGGGCTGTTCACCGCTACCGAGGCCGCCGGCATGGGCGCCGGCGGCGCCTTCATTATTGGCGTTCTGCGACGGCGCTTGTCGCTCAACGATGTCCTGCACTCGCTGCTGGAGGCGACCCGCACCACGGCGGCGGTATTTACCGTGCTGATCGGCGCGCTGCTGTTCGGCTATTTCCTGACCATCACACAGACGCCGCAGAAGGTCACCGAGTTCCTCGGCTCGCTCGGGCTCGGCAGCTACGGCATCCTCACCATCATCATGGTGATGTACCTCGTGCTGGGCTGCCTGATGGATGCACTGGCGATGATCATCCTGACGGTTCCGATCATCTTTCCGGTGATCAAGGCGCTCGGCTTCGACCCGATCTGGTTCGGGGTGATCATCGTGATGACGGTCGAACTCGGCTTGATCCACCCGCCGGTGGGCATGAACATTTTCGTAATCAAGAGCGTCGTGGAGGATGCAAAGATATCGACAATTTTCTATGGCGTTCTGCCGTTTATCCTGACCGACCTGGTGCGGCTGGCGATCCTGATCGCCTTCCCGATCCTTGCGCTGTGGCTGCCCTCCCATATGTAGGTGAGCCGTGCTATATAGTTTGGGTCCCAACTATCTGGCCAAGGCCTGAGAATGGAACGCTCGTTCAAGAAGGAAGTGCAGGCGCTCAAGCTTGGTGACGGGGAAACCTTCCACGGCGAAGGCATCCTCGCAGTCACCAAGGCGCTGCTGCAGTCCGGCGTTTCGTATGTCGGCGGCTATCAGGGCGCGCCGGTCTCGCATCTGCTCGACGTTCTCGTCGATGCGGAAGACATCATGTCCGAGCTCGGCGTGCATCTGGAGACGTGCTCGAACGAGGCGTCGGCTGCGGCCATGCTGGGCGCCTCAATCAACTACCCGCTGCGCGGCGCGGTAACGTGGAAATCGATCGTCGGCACCAATGTGGCCGCCGACGCGCTGTCAAATCTGGCTTCGCCCGGCGTTATCGGCGGCGCCATGATCATTCTCGGCGAAGACTACGGTGAAGGCGCCAGCGTTATTCAGGAACGTTCTTATGCCTATGCGCTGAAATCCTCGATATGGCTGCTCGATCCGCGGCCCGATCTTCCGTCGATCGTTCGCATGGTCGAGAAGGGATTCGAACTTTCCGAGGCAAGCCACGCGCCGGTGATGCTGGAGCTGCGTATCCGCGCTTGCCACGCGACCGGCGCCTTTGCGGCGAAGAATAATCGCAAGGGCGTCGTCTCCGGCCTCGACAAGCTGCCTGGCCCGCCACGCTTTGAATACGGCCGGCTCGCGCATCCGCCGGTTATCTTTTCGCAGGAGCGCCTGAAAGTCGAAGAGCGGCTGCCGGCGGCACGCGCCTTCATCCGCGAACACAAGCTCAACGAGACGATTACCGGCGATTTGAACGACGTCGGCATCATCGTGATGGGCGGGCTCACCAACAGCGTGCTGCGCGCGCTGGAGCGCATGGAGCTCGCCGATGTGTTCGGCGCTTCCCGCATTCCGGTGCTCGTTCTCAACGTTGTCTATCCGCTGGTGCCGGAAGAGCTGCGGGAGTTCTGCGCGGGCAAGAGCGCGGTGCTGGTCGTCGAGGAAGGTTATCCCGACTACATCGAGCAGGCCGTCAACGTCGAGCTGCGGCGGGCGGACATCAACGCCCGCGTGCTCGGCAAAGGGCTGCTGCCGAATGCGGGAGAATATGCCTCCGATGTGCTGCTCGAGGGGCTTGCCGCATTTCTGCAGGAAACAAGGCCGAAAGGCATCGATGCTGACACGATCGCGAAGACCGCGCGCGGCCTGATCGCTCACAAGCCGGTCGCCGCAGCCGCGCTCGGTCCTTTGCCCCCTCGCCCGCCCGCCTTCTGCACCGGTTGTCCGGAGCGGCCAGTGTTCTCCGCCATCAAGTTGATGCAACGCGAACTTGGTCCGACGCATATCAGTGCTGACATCGGCTGCCATTCCTTTGCGACGTTCGCGCCGTTCTCGCTCGGCAACTCCATCCTCGGCTACGGCATGTCGCTTGCCAGTGCCGCAGCGGTGACACCCAACATGGAGAAGCGCCCGATCGCGATCATGGGCGACGGCGGCTTCTGGCATAACGGCCTGATTACCGGCGTGGCGTCCAACCTTTTCAACAAGGGCGATGGCGTCCTGATCGTGATGCAGAACGGTTACGCATCCGCGACGGGCCAGCAATACATTCCGTCGAGCGCGGCAAGCAAGGAAGGCCCGGCGCCCGGAATGGGCATCGAGCAGACTTTGCGTACGCTGGGCGTAAAGTGGCTGCGCACGGTGCGCACCTACAGCGTCAGCACAATGGTGAAGACGCTGAAAGAGGCGATGAAGACAGCGGAACGCGGTCTGAAGGTCATCATTGCGGACGGCGAGTGCCAGCTTGCGCGTCAGCGCCGCGTGCGCGCAGAAGATGCCGAGAAGCTCAAGCGCGGCGAGCGTGTCACGCGCACGCGATATGGGGTCGACGACGAGATCTGCACGGGCGATCATTCGTGCATACGCCTGTCCGGCTGTCCGTCGCTGACAGTGAAGCCCTCGCCCGATCCGTTGCGGACCGATCCTGTCGCCACTGTCATTGAGTCGTGTGTCGGCTGCGGATTATGCGGCGAGGTTGCGCATGCTGCTGTCTTGTGCCCGTCGTTTTATCGTGCCGAGATCATTCGCAATGCGACCTGGCGCGATCGGCTTAAACATCGGGTGCGACAGAGGGTGATCGGCTGGTTCGGCGGTTATGCCGGCGAGGGCGCGGCATGACTTCGGCGCGCCCGATAACGATGCTGATCGCTGCCCTTGGCGGCGAAGGCGGCGGCGTGCTGACGCAGTGGATCGTATCGGCGGCGGCGCAGGCCGGCTTCCCGGTGCAGAGCACGTCGATCCCCGGTGTCGCGCAACGCACAGGAGCCACGACATACTATGTGGAGATCTTGCCGACCAAGATTGCCGATCTCAACGGCAAGCGCCCTGTTCTCGCGCTGACGCCAGGCGTTGGGGACATTGACATCGCGGTGGCAAGCGAATTACTGGAATCCGGGCGCACGGTCGCGAATGGCTTCGTCACGCCGGACCGCACCCACGTTATCAGCTCGCTGAGCCGCTTCTACGCGATGGATGAAAAGATCGCGATGGGTGATGGGCGCTTCGATCAGGACAAGCTTATCAAACTCATCAACGAACATGCGAAAGACGCGCTCCTTGTCGACATGGATGCGCTCGCAAAGCAAAGCGGGTCGATCATCAATGCGGTGATGCTCGGCGCCATCGCCGGCTGCGGACGGCTGCCGCTCAGGCTCGAGCAATTCGAGGCGGCCATTCGCGAGGATGGCAAGGCGGTCGACAGCAATCTGAAAGGCTTCCGTGCCGGCTACGATGCCGCTCGCGCGAAACTTCAGCCTGCGAAGCCTTCAGAGAAAAAGAAGAAGGCCGCTGCAACGCCGGCATTCGTTGAGCACGAGGTAGCGCGTACGTTTCCCGCCGTCGCACAGGCGGTCGGGCTCGAAGGCATACGACGCCTTATCAACTACCAGAATGTCGCCTACGGCCGGCTTTATCTCGATCGCCTGAGGCCCGTCATCACGGACGACCAGGCGACTGGCGCGCAAGGCAGATTACTGAAGGAAGTCGCGCGCCACCTCGCCGTGCGCATGTCCTACGAGGATGTCGTCCGTGTTGCGCAGGCGAAGATCGCGCCGGCCCGCATGCAGCGTATCGCGCGCGAGGAGCTGCGCGCGAATGGCGAACCCTTTTCCGTTCACGACTTTCTCAAGCCCGGTATCGAAGAGCTTTGCCAATTGCTTCCGTCGTTCCTGGCGCGGCCCATCCTGCAAATGGCGGAGCGCAAAGGATGGCTTGGCCGGGTTTATTTCGGGATGGAGATCAATTCCACATCGATCAGTGGTTATCTGCGCTTCTGGCTGCTCGCCAAACTCCGCGCCCTGCGGCCCTATGGTCATCGCTACAAGCAGGAACAGCAACAAATCGACGACTGGCTCCGGCTGATCCGTGAGGCGGCGAAACATTCCGCCGAGCTGGCACTGGAAGTCGCCGAGTGCGCACGGCTGATAAAGGGCTATGGCGACACGCATTCGCGCGGGCTCGCCAACTATCGCGCCGTCGAGGCGCGCGTGATCCGCCCCGCTTTGGCGGGCCAGATCCCCATTTCGAGTGCCGCCGACGCCGTCGCCAGCGCACGCACCGCGGCTTTGGTCGACCCGGACGGTGAAAGCCTCGCCAAGTGTCTCGCGGAAATCGACGGTCAGCCTGCGCTGCGGATCGCTGCCGAGTAATTTGCAGGGCTGGGGCGCAAGCGCGTCCGTTGTCAGTCTTTCATCGGTCGAGTAAAACCAGGCCCGCAAAACAAACGATAATGACGTCCGCGGGAACCGGACGATTGAGGGGCGGAAATGGCCGCGACACCGACGGAACAACGGCCAACGATCGCCGCCGAAGCTTTCCTGCGCGCACTCGCCGACCACGGTACGGACTATTTTTTCGTCAATCCGGGCACCGACTTTCCGCCGATCGTCGAAGCTTTCAGCCGCGCCAAGAAAACCAACGCCAAGGTCCCGAAACCAATTCTGGTACCTCACGAGAATCTTGCCGTTGGGATGGCGCATGGCGCCTATATGATGACGGGCCGCCCGCAGGCGGTGATGGTGCACGTGAATGTCGGCACCGCGAACACGATCAACAACCTGACAAATTTGTCGCGCGACCGCGTCCCCCTGATCCTGGCTGCCGGACGCACGCCGATTACCGAGAAGGGCACATTCGGCTCACGCTCACGTCCGATCCACTGGGCGCAGGAAATGTTCGATCAGGCCGGCATGGTGCGTGAGCTCGTGAAATGGGATTACGAACTGCGCGTGCCGGGGCAGATCGGTGATGTCGTGGCGCGTGGCGTTGAAGTCGCCATGGCGCATCCGCGCGGGCCGGTTTACCTGGTGCTGCCACGCGAACCGCTTGCGGCCGCGTTGCCGGAGCCGGTTGGGCCTACGAAACCACGACCGCAAGCGGCGGCCGCGTATCCTGACCCGCGCACGATCGCAACATTGGCCGAATGGATTGCGGCCGCAGAGCGTCCTTTGATCATCACGTCGACCTTGCCCGTCGAGGCCGTCCATCAACTCGAGCGCCTGGCCGAACGCTGCGCCATCCCGGTCGTCACGCACAACCCGCGCTCGGTGTGCCTGCCTTCTAGCCATTCCATGCATTTCGGATTCGAGCCCGGCACCCTGCTTACCGATGCCGACCTTGTCATCGCGCTCGAGTCTGACGTGCCCTGGATCCCGCATCTGCAACATCCACCTGGCGGCTGCCGCGTCGCGCATGTCGGTGAAGATCCGTTCTATGTGCGCTATCCGATGCGGAGCTTCCCAAGCGATCTCGCTTTGCAGGCTGGCCCTGCACAGGCTCTCGATGCGCTTACCCGCGCCGTCGAGCCGCGCCTGCAGATGGCGGACGCGCGCATTGCGGCGCGCCGCGCGCGCCTAACCGAGCGCATGCGGACGCGGCGCACGCAATTGGCGAAGGATTCAACGGCGGGCACGACGATTTCGCCGGAATATCTGTCACGCGTTATCAGCGAAACGGTCGGCAAGGACGCCGTCATCATCAACGAATACCCGCTGCGGCCGGACCATTGCGCGCGCGAAAAGCCGGGCACGTTCTTCGCGCTCGGGCCTGCAGGCGGCCTTGGATGGGGATTCGGCGCGGCGCTCGGTGCAAAGCTCGCAGCGCCCGACAATTTCGTAGTCGCGACCCTTGGCGACGGCTCCTACATGTTCGCCAATCCGATGGTCGGACATTGGGTGTCCGCCGTCCAGAATCTGCCCATCCTGACGATCGTATTCAACAACAGCCGCTACGGCGCCGTTCGCCGCGCCACGCTGTCGATGTTCAAGGATGGCGTGGCGGGCGAGAACGATGGCCGCACGCTTGCCGACCTCGATCCCTCACCGCCGTTCGAAGAAATGGCCCGTGCACAAGGCGCCCATGCCGAGCGCGTGGAAAAGCCCGCCGACCTGCCTGAGGCGCTTTCACGCGCGCGCAACGCCGTCATCAATGAAAAGCGGCAGGCGATGCTCAACATCATCACCCCCTATTGAACGGATTCAGTATCCAGAAAGTTCGAAGTCACGGAGAACGAGTACATGCGCATCGATGCCTATACCCATTTCATCCCGGAAAAATACTTCAACAAGATCGTGGAGAGTGGCCATGCCGACATTGGCAAGCGGGTACGCGAGATTCCGTGCATTCATGATCTCGATATCCGCCGCAAGATTGTCGACGGATTCAAGGATTATGCGCAGATCCTTTCCTACCCTATGCCGCCGTTGGAAGTCATGACCAAGGGCGACGGCAAGCTGACGGAGGAATACACCAAGCTCGTAAATGACGGCTTCGCCGAGATCTGCCAGAAATATCCCGATCAGTTTCCCGGCTGGGTCGGACAGGCGGCGCTGATTGCGCCCGATGGCGGCGTGCGCGAGGCCGAACGCGCGCTCAAGAACGGCGCACTCGGCGTGCAGATCTACACCAACATCGCCGGCAAGCCGCTCGATGATCCGGCGTTCGAGCCGTTCTTCGAGGCGATGAACAAGTCCGGCAAGCCGGTCTGGATGCATCCGGCGCGCGCCGCCAATTTCCCCGACTACCTCACCGAGAAGAAATCGAAGTACGAGATCTGGTGGACGTTCGGCTGGTCCTACGAAACCGCAGCGGCGATGGCCCGGCT
>JBEVFG010000274.1:0-5742 GCA_040512415.1 Pseudolabrys sp.
CGCGGCACAGCCTCGTTCGGGTTCCGCACCGTTGCCGAAGGCGAGCGCCAGGGCCTCGTCAACAAGGTCTTTGCGTCGGTCGCCGACCGCTACGACCTGATGAATGATTTGATGTCGGGCGGCCTGCACCGCCTCTGGAAGCGCGAGCTTATCACCATGCTCAATGCGCCGCGCAGCCTGCGGCCGTTCAAGCTTCTCGACGTCGCTGGCGGCACCGGCGACATTGCCATCCGCTACGCCAAGGACAGTGGAGCGAACGCGACGGCCGTCATCTGCGACATCAGCCCCGAGATGCTCGACGTCGGCCGTCGGCGCATCGCGGATGCCGGCCTCGATCAACGCATCAGCTGCGTCGAGGGCAACGCCGAAGACCTGCCGTTCGAGAGCGCCGGCTTCGACGCCTACACGATCGCCTTCGGCATCCGCAACGTCACGCACATTGATAAGGCTCTGTCTGAGGCGTATCGCGTGCTGAAGCCCGGCGGCCGCTTCCTGTGTCTCGAATTTTCGGAATGCCGCGTGCCCCTGCTTGATCGCGCTTACGACTTCCACTCATTTGAAGTCATCCCGCGCCTTGGCCAACTGGCCGCCGGTGATTCCGAATCATATCGCTATCTGGTCGAGAGCATTCGCCGCTTCCCGAAGCAGGAAGCTTTTGCCGGTCTCATCCGCGATGCCGGCTTTGCGCGAGTGAGTTTTCGCAATCTGACTGGCGGCATCGCCGCCATCCACGGTGGCTGGAAGATCTGATCGGCCACATCTGAACTGCGTTCTCGTTTGATCAGCGCAAGTTTAATTGACGCTGACTCCAGCGATTCATTAGCTTTCCATCGGGACGGGAAAGACCAATTTCTTTTCGAGGAGGTGGGACATGAAGACGAAATTGATGCTCATTGCACTATCCGCTGCCGCCGTTTCTCTCGGGGCAGGCGCCGCCAATGCCGGCTGCATGACCAAGGGCGCTGTTGCGACCTCGACGTCGGCCGAATCCGCCAAGTGGTTTGTGATGGAGACGATGGTCCAGAACGTGAGCTGGGGTCTGTGGCCAGGCTTTCTCGCGAACGGCAAAGTCGAAGGCTACAAGGTCGTCAACAAACGCTACAGCTGCGGTCCCGACGGCGGCATGGTGAAATGTCACGGTCGCGCGACGTTCTGCAAGCTCTGATCGGCCCGAAATATTGCTTTGAGATAGCGCCCCGCGGCAAATCCGTCGGGCGCTATTTTCTTGTCCGCGAGTTGTATGGCATCCCGACGGCGGCACCATATGAAAGCCCAACCGGCTTAACCGTTTTTACCCCTTGGACCGGCTACACTTGACCCGATGAGGTTGCGGCGCAATGTGCCGGAGCCCGCCCTTCCCGCAGCCAAGGACGATGACATCGCCATCATGCCCGGAGCGTTCCTCAACACGCTGAGATTAGCGCGCGCCGGCATTGTGCTTTCGCAATATGGCGTCCGCTTCGTGCCCAAGGGCATGCCGGTACCGTTGCCGCTCAAGATCGCCCGCATCGCGACCTTGCCGATCCAGCTCATCGCGGCACCATTTCGGCAAAACGAACCGCGATCCACGCGTGTCGCGACTGCCCTGGCGCGTCTCGGACCGAGCTACGTCAAGCTCGGCCAGTTTCTCGCGACCCGCGCCGACGTCATCGGCCCAGAACTCTCCGACGACCTGCGCCACCTTCAGGACAAGGCCGAACCGTTCTCGATGGCCGAAGCCCGCGAAGCAGTCGAGCGCGCGCTCGGCGGCAAGCTTGAAGACCATTTCATCGAATTCGGGCCGCCGGTTGCAGCAGCCTCCATCGCCCAGGTTCACAAGGCCTACGTGAGCGACAACGGCGTCAGGAAAGCCGTCGCCGTCAAGATCCTGCGGCCCAATATCGAGAAGCGGTTCTATCGCGATCTCGACAGCTATTATTTCGCGGCCCGCCTGATCGAGCGCTTCTATCCGCCTGCGCGCCGACTGAAACCCGTTGCCGTCGTCGACAATTTGAAACACACGACCGACCTGGAAATGGATTTGCGGCTCGAGGCTGCGGCCATTTCCGAGATGGCCGCAAACATCAAAGATGACGAAGGCTTCCGCGTCCCCGACATCGACTGGAAGCGCACCGCCAAACGCGTGCTGACCGTCGAATGGATCGACGGCACGCCGATCGCGCAACGCGACAAGCTGGTGGCGAAGGGCTTCGACACCGCCATCCTCGGTATGACGGTGCTGCGCTCGTTTCTCCGCCATGCCATGCGCGACGGTTTCTTTCACGCCGACATGCACCAAGGCAATTTGTTCATTGATGATGACGGCAAGGTCGTCGCCGTTGACTTCGGCATCATGGGCCGCCTGGGCCAGCCCGAACGCCGCTTTCTCGCGGAAATTCTGCACGGCCTCATCACGCGCGACTACTATCGCGCCGCCGCCATCCATTTCGAAGCCGGCTACGTTCCGCCTCATCATAGCGTCGAGGAATTCGCACAGGCCATGCGCGCCATCGGTGAGCCGATCCAGGGCCGCACCGCCGAGGAAATCTCGATGGCTGACCTCTTGGGCCAGCTCTTCGCCTACACCGAAGTTTTCGACATGCAGACGCGCCCGGAATTGATCCTGCTGCAGAAGAGCATGGTCATCGTCGAAGGTGTCGCGCGCGACCTCGATCCCTCTCTCAACGTCTGGGTGGCGGCTGAACCCGTCGCGAAGGAGTGGATGGAAGCTAATCTGTCGCCGCTTGGCCGCCTGCGCGAGGCCGGTCGCGGCATAGAGACGATTGGCGACATCGTGATCAGAACCCCGGCGCTGTTGCAGAACGCGGCGCAGGCGATTTCCGGTTTCTCGCAAATGGCGCGATCGGGCATCCACCTCGACGACGAGACCGTCGACAAAATCGCGTCGCGTTCGAAAAGAAGCCGCGCCGCCGACGCCGCCCTTTGGGTCGGCGCTCTCAGCCTCGCGCTGATAGCCCTCAAATTGATCGGCGGCTTGTAGGCCGGACACTCCGCCGCCTTAAGCTTTCGCTTTGGTGCTGCCTTTGCGTGGCCCGACAAGATGCGTTCCGTGCGCGATGGCTGCCGTTGCCCGCATCGTCGCGGCGATATAAATCACTTCGGCGATCTCGGCTTCCGTCACGCCGGCGTTCTCGGCGTTCGTGCGGTGAACCTCGAGGCTGTACGGGCACTGGGTTGCGATCGCGACCCCAAGCGCGATCAATTCCTTATACCGGCGGGGTATGGCTCCTGCGGCCATCGCGGCCCGGTCGAAATTTTCGAACGCGGCCATTGTCGTTGACGACAGATTCCGAAGATGCGGCAAATTTGAAAGATTGGCGATGTCGTACATGTTAGGCGCTCCCTCCAGCGGCGGTCATCGAACGATAACGATCCTGCGCGAAACCTCGTGACGTTCGCGTCCCGGGTCAAGAAATCCCTCGAGTGGAAATGAAGGAGACGAATATGTCAGACGCCCGACCGCCATTCCCCCCCTTCACCCGGGAGACGGCCATTCAGAAAGTCCGCGGCGCCGAAGACGGTTGGAACTCGCGCGATCCAAATAAGGTCTCGCTCGCCTATTCCGTCGATAGCGTCTGGCGAAACCGCGCCGAATTCCCTGTCGGCCGCGCGCAGATCGTCGAATTCCTGACCCGCAAGTGGAACCGCGAACTCGACTATCGTCTCATCAAGGAGCTTTGGGCGTTTACCGATAATCGCATCGCCGTGCGCTTCGCCTACGAATACCGCGACGACAGCAACCAGTGGTATCGGTGTTACGGCAACGAGAACTGGGAATTCGGACCCGATGGGCTGATGCACCACCGCTATGCCAGCATCAACGACCTGCGCATTTCCGAAAGCGACCGCAAATACCATTGGCCGCTCGGACCGCGCCCCGCCGACCATCCCGGATTGTCCGACCTGGGTCTTTGACGAGATCGCCGGCGCCGCTTGCCGCGGCGTCGGCCGTTCAGGCGTTGAAAGCCTGTTGCTTCGGTGGCGCCCGCAAAACGTAGCAGAGAATGAAGATCGTCGCCGCGGTCACGACGTAGGCGATCAGCTGCATACCCGTCGGCCGGTCCATGTAGCCGACCAGAATGCTGAGCACGCGTCCGAGCCAGCTCTCTTCCGAAAGAATGGAAGAGGTATCCCAAACGCTGCTATCGAAGACGTTGAGCAGCCCTGCGTTCGAAAGCTGTTTCACCGCGGACGCCGCAAGGCCCGCCGCAAGGAGCGTGATGAGCACGCCGGTGACCGCAAACATTCGCCTGATGGGGATGGCTGCAAGACCGAAGTAGAGCACCATTGAGACCACGGCTCCGAGCAGCAGCCCGACGCCCGATCCCAACAGCAGCTCGATGGCCGTATCCTTGCCCTGCAGGATGATGCCGGTCATGAACAACACGACTTCGCTGCCTTCGCGCATGACCGCGACCGCCACGGCCGCGCCGAGCGCGAACAGCGATTGGCGCCCAGCCGTCACGTCACTGCCGAGCTGACGCAGCTCCTGTGTCATCTCACGCGCGTGCTGCGCCATCCAAGCGACGTGCCAGGCCAGCATGACGACCGCGAAAAGCAAAATCGCCGCGACGAAGATCTCCTGACCGCGGCCATCAAAGGCATCCGAAATCCGGGCCGCGAATATCGCGACGATGATGGATCCGAGAATGCCGGCGAGAACGCCGAGCGACACCGCGCCATTTCGGCCGTGAACGCCGCGGGACGCTGCGAGCACCACACCGATGATCAGACCAGCTTCGAGAACTTCGCGAAAGACAATGATGAGTGCGGCAAGCATCGGCGGTTACTCGGCAACGATGTGGCCGAGGGCCGTATCCTGGTTGAATTCACCGAAGAAGATGTAAGTGCCGGGCTTCAACGGCTTTACCCGAATGACGGCTGAACTGTTGCCCGCGATGATCTTTTCAAATCCGATGTCTTTGCTTTCGAACTCCTCCGGCGTCGGATCGAGATTTTTTACGGTGATCTTGATCGGCTTGCCGATGGGAAGCGTCAAACTCGGCGGATCGAATTTGTGATCCTTGATGGAAATCTCGACCTCGTGCGTGTCTTCAGCCTGCGCGCGAGCAGTCGCGAACACGACGCCGCCGAGCGCCAGCAGCGCGATGAACACAACGGACTGGAGAGAGGAACGAAGTATGCGACGCGTCGCGGTATGCGAAAAGCTCATTGCAACTCCTAATAGGTCAGGATTCAAGGTCCCGAGATCAGGTCAGCCGCCAACTGACCGAACGCGCCTAAAGGAGTCAAGAAAGTTTTGGTCTCACGGAGAGCTGAATCGATATCAATTGCCGGGGCTTTAGTCTGTGATTTCACGTGTTTTTTGGCCGCCATCTTTTGGCCAGGACTGGCTGGTGCATATGCAGCGCGGGAACTGAAAAAACCAATCGAGGATTGGCCATGTACGCCCGCACGTCTTATTCCGCCGACGATCTGCCGTCCTTTATGATTTCCGGCGACGAGCGGGAAGATCAATCGCAAGATTTCTACGCCGGCGATCCGGTCTGCCCTCAAACGCCGCGCCGGTCGGAGACCGTTTCCTACACCTCTCTTTTACTGCTGCTGGCGCTGACCGTGGGCTGCGCCTTCGCGACCGACGCCGACACGCGCCGCGACTGGACATCAAAAATCGAGCGCGTCGCGTCGTCGTTGTCAGCTGCGGACCCATCCGCGCCGCCGCCGTCGAAGGAAGCCGCTTCAATTCCCGCGCCGGCCTCTGCGCCGATGCCACCGCCGTCA
>JBEVFG010000275.1:0-6486 GCA_040512415.1 Pseudolabrys sp.
CGATGCAGTAATGCTGTCGGCTGAATCGGCAGCGGGACAATTTCCGATCCAGGCGGTCACGACGATGACCAGGATTGCAGAAGAGGTGGAAGGCGATCCGCTTTACCGCAATATCATCACCGCCCAGCGCGCCGAGCCGGAAGCAACCGGGGCTGATGCGATTGCGGATGCGGCGCGCCATATCGCCGACACACTCGATCTTGCCGCCGTAATCTGCTGGACGTCGTCGGGCTCGACGGGGTTGCGCGTAGCGCGCGAGCGTCCGCGCGCTCCGATCGTTGCGCTGTCACCGAACATCGCCACCGGACGGCGCCTGGCCGTTGCGTGGGGTGTCCATTGCGTCGTCACCGAAGACGCTCACGACCAGGACGACATGGTTGATCGCGCCTGCAGAATTGCAGTCAAGGAAGGATTTGCAAAGGTTGGCCAACGTGTGATCGTCGTTGCCGGCGTCCCGCTCGGCACGCCCGGGGCAACCAATATGCTGCGTATCGCCTATGTCGGCGCGGACGCGGCAAGCGGGTAGCCACAGTCTCTTCCAGCTTGCTGGCCTACGGACCTAGCTTTAATCTCGTTGCATGAAACGGTATGGCGTAATTTCGATCGTTTGCAGCGTTGGCCTGCTGAGCTCGTTTCATTCGCCGACGCATACGCAATCAGCCGACTTGATGCTCTGCGATCGGCTCGCTTCCGATCCGGCCGATCCGGACAGGCCGAAGGACTTCAAAGGCGCTTCCGAAATCGCGGCATCCGACATCGCCACCGCGATCAAATTCTGCAAGATCGCATCGGCCTCTTCGCGCCGCGCGCTTTACCAGCTAGGCCGCGCCTACGCAGCCAATCAACAGTGGCCGGAAGCCATCGGAGCTTATCGCAAGGCGGCCGACAAAGGCAGCACGTCGGCGATGGTGGAGCTTGGCGTAATGTACGGCACCGGGTCGGGTTTGCCGAAGGATCTGGAGCAAGCCCGCAAACTGTTCGAGCGCGCTGCGGAAGCCGGCAATCCCCGCGGTGTCACTAATCTCGCGGCGATCAGCGGCGGTGCGCCGTCGGATCCCGCCAAGGCCAGAGCCTTGCTGGAAAAAGCGGCGGATCAAAATTCAACGGAGGCGCAGTATCAGCTCGGCTTGATGACTGCCGACGGCGTCGGCGGACCGAAGGATGATGTCGCCGCGCGCGCCTTGTTTGAAAAAGCCGCTGCGCAAGGTCACGCCGGCGCATTGGAACGGATGGGCGAATTTGCGCGAACCGGCCGTGGTGGGCCGCAGGACACCGGCGCTGCCAAGGCCTATTACGAGAAGGCCGCTGCACTCGGCAACGAAAACGCCAAGGCCGCCCTCAAGCGCGTGGAATGTCCTTACGTGGTCAAGGACAAGAGCGGCAAGTTTGTTAGCAATCTCTGCTTCTAGCGTTCGGCAGTCGCGCACCTCGACCACGCAAGCCTTCAAACTAGATATCCCTGCCCTCGACCTTTTCCTGCAGAGTCTTCACGAGATCGGGAATGCGCTCCATCCGTGGGTAGAGCGCGAGGGCGCGGCGATAGACTTCCAGTGCCTGCTTGTTGTCGCCGATGTCCTGCATGATCAGCCCGAGACCGGCCAGCGCGCCGAAATGACGGGGCTCGCGCCTGAGAACTTCGCGAATATCGTTCAGGGCACGGCCGTAATCTTTCTTCATGTAGTAGATCGTGGCGCGCCGGTTCCACGCTTCCACGTAATCTGGCTTGACCTTCACGATCGAGCTCAAAAGCTTTGTCGCCAGATCGAGATCCTTTGCCTCGATCGCGGTCTTCACGCGAGTCATCAAAAGATTGGCGGTGTCGCTCGGCGAAAGCGTCCATAGCGCCCAGATGCGTTCCTCGATGGCCTTGGCGGTTACATCGTCAGGCGCGACCTTCAGCGCGCCGAACAGAAAATCGAGGTTGCGGGTTTTGTCACCACGTCCGACCTGGGGCAGCTTGTCGGGCGGCTTGACCCAGTTACCCGATTGCGCCCCGGCCGGCGCGGCGGAAATCGCGGCCGTTGCGGCAATTAGGAGCGCTGCGAGGAATCGTATGCGCATAGGCGGAGTTTAAACTTTCCGCGGTTCGTGGCCAATATGGGACGACGGAACAGGCGCCGAAGCGCCGATTTCAGCCTTGGCGGGCTTTGAAGCGGCGGTTGGTCTTGTTGATGATGTAGACCCGCCCCTTACGCCGCACCAAGCGGTTATTGCGGTGCCGGCCACGCAGGGATTTCAGGGAGTTGCGGACTTTCATGTCAATCTCGGGCTGCTGTTTGCCGGGGTACATACGCAGCCCACTCGAGACTGTCAACGCGAGCCGCCCACCCGTGGTTAGCGGCACCGGCCTGCTTTACAGTTCGTTCAAGGAGTTCAAGCCGTGCAACGTAGCCGCGACCGTTTTCTGACTACCCATACAGGCAGCCTGCCGCGTCCGGATGATCTCATCCGCATGATGTACGCCAAGGAGGAAGGCGTACCGGTCGACTCACAGGCACTTGCCACGCGCGTGCGCGCGGCGGTGGCCGAAGTCGTCCGCAAACAAGCCGACGCCGGCGTCGACCTGATCAATGACGGCGAGTTGTCGAAGCCGAGCTATGCCACCTACATCAAGGACCGGCTCAACGGATTCGGCGGCACGGGCAATACGTTCGTGTATCAGGATCTTGCCGACTTCCCCCGCCTGGAAAAACGCGTGTTCAGCGATCCAGGCCGCTCGCGCCGCAAGACGCCCGCCTGCAACGCGCCGATCAGCGTGCGGGACAAGCAGGCTCCGCAAACCGATGCCGACAATCTCAAGGCGGCGCTCAAGGATGTGAAGGCCGCGGGCGGTTTCATGAGCGCGGCCTCGCCCGGCGTGGTGTCGCTGTTCTTTCGCAACGACCCCTATAAGGATTTCGAGACATATATCTACGCGATCGGCGATGCGATGCGTCACGAATACGAGACCGTAGCCAAAGCCGGATTCATTCTGCAGATCGACTGCCCCGACCTCGGCATGGGACGTCACATCCAGTACGCGGACCTGAGCCTGCCGGAATTCCGCAAGCGCGCGCAGCTCCACATCGAGGCCCTCAATCATGCGGTCGCAAACATTCCGCCGGAACAGCTGCGTATGCATCTTTGCTGGGGCAACTACGAGGGTCCGCATCATCGCGACGTGCCGCTTGCCGACGTTATCGACCTCGTCTTTACGGCGAAGCCAGTGGCGATCTCGCTCGAGGCGGCCAACCCGCGTCATGCGCACGAATGGACTGTGTTTGAGCGGGTGAAACTGCCGGACGGAAAGGTTCTGATTCCGGGCGTGATCGAGTCGAAATCGAATTTCATCGAACATCCCGATCTGATCGCGCAGCGCATCGCCCGCTACGCCAATTTGATCGGCAGAGAGAATGTGATCGCCGGCAGCGACTGCGGCTTCGGCACTTGGGTCGGGCAGGCCGCAGTAGATCCCGATGTTGTGTTCGCGAAGCTCAAGGCGATGGCGGACGGCGCGGCGCTCGCATCACGCCAGTTCTGGAAATAGGAAGTGAGCAATGAGCCTTGAACTGCCGCGGGCGGATAAACCCGAAGACGTCGGCCTTTCGTCTGAACGCCTGCAGCGACTGACGGACACACTGAAATCAGACATCGACAAAGGAATCGTGCCCGGCGCCGTCGCATTGATCGCGCGGCGCGGCGAGATCGCGTACGAGATAGCGCTTGGTTACCGTGACCGCGAAGCGGGCACTGCGATGGAAGTCGATACGATCTTCCGGATCGCCTCGATGACCAAGCCGTTTACTTCTCTCGCCGCGATGATGCTCGCCGAGGAAGGCAAGCTACTGATTGCCGACCCGGTCGCGCGCTTCATACCCGAATTTGCCGAGCTGAAGGTCGCGACCGATTCCGACAATGCGTCAACCAAAACCCTGGTCACCGAGCCATGCCGGCGGCAAATGACCGTGCAGGATCTGCTGCGCCACACGTCCGGGTTCACCTATGCGCACCTGACAGGCCCGCTGCTGAAACAGGCCTACGAGGCCGCCAATGTCGGCGATGAAAAGCAGACCAATGCCGAGATGGCCGCCAAGCTCGCCACGGTTCCCCTCGCCTATCAACCCGGCAGCACCTGGCAATACGGCATGTCGACGGACGTGCTTGGCCGCTTGGTCGAGTCGGCAAGCGGAATGGACCTCGATCGCTTTATCATCGAGCGGATCTGCAAGCCGCTCGGGCTCAAGGATACAAGCTTTGGACCGATCGCCTATGCACGCGCAGCGCAGCCACAAGTCGATGCTGCTTCGGGTAAACGCCCGCCGATGCGCGACCCGACCATCCGGTCAAACTGGATTTCCGGCGGCAGCGCGCTTCTGTCGACGGCGCGCGACTATGTGCGTTTCTGCCAGATGCTGCTCAACGGCGGCGAGCTCGGCGGCACTAGACTCGTTTCGCCCACGACCATCACGCTAATGACATCCGATCATCTGAGGCCGGAGACCCGTCGCAGCCCGTCGACTCCGGTTCTCTTCGGCGCGCTGGCGCCATCACCCGAGTACGGGCTTGGTTTCGGGCTCGGGTTCGCGGTGAGAACGTATGCCGGGCGCAATCCGTTGCCGGGATCGGTCGGCGACTTTTCGTGGAGCGGCGTGACGGGAACGTACTTCTGGACCGATCCGAAGCAGGAGCTCACTGCCATTCTGCTGATGCAGGCGCCGGCACAACGGATGCATTATCGTTACTTGATGCGCACGATGGTCTATCAGGCGATCACGCAATGAATGAGGTTCGCATTTATACACCGCGCTTCTGTCCCTACTGCGCTTCCGCAAAATCCCTGCTGAAGCGAAAGGGTATTGTCACGCAATCGAAACGGACTTCGCCATCCAAACGACGGCAGCTGCTATGGTCACAATCGCGACCAGCAAACCAATTAGTGCAACCGCCGGCAATTCGACCGATCCCATCGCTTTGCTCCGTGATGGTCAGCATCACGGATACAAAATGCTCGGCACGTGCGCGTCGTGCGATCGGAGGAAAATCGAGAAAAATGGTGGGCGCGACAGGGATCGAACCTGTGACCCCTACCATGTCAAGGTAGTGCTCTTCCGCTGAGCTACGCGCCCTTAGGCCGGATTGATCTATCGGCTCCAAACCTGCGAGGCAAGGCCGCGAAAATCCGTTAGGCGGCCAGCATTTTCTGCACTTCCATGACCAGCTCGCGCAGGTGCACCGGCTTCGACAGGACCTTGGCCTGCTTGGGCGCGTTGGAATCCGGATTGAGCGCCACGGCAGCGAAGCCTGTGATGAACATGATCTTGATGTCGGGGTCGAGTTCGGCTGCCCTGCGGGCAAGCTCGATGCCGTCCATTTCCGGCATCACAATATCGGTGAGGAGGAGCTCGAACGGTTCCTCGCGCAGCCGGTGATAGGCTGAAAGGCCGTTGTCATAGGAGGTCACGTCAAATCCCGCATTCTGCAACGCCTTCACGAGAAAGCGGCGCATATCGGTATCGTCTTCCGCAAGGAGGATTTTCGACATAACCACGCTGCACCCCATCCGGCCCAATGTGGCCGCCCCAGCAACCTGATTAAGACTTATGCCCGGTAAACAACGAGTGAACCGAAAGCATTGCTTGGCTTTGTGCCCCCGCCGTGAACAATAGACGGTATAATGGAGTGTTAAACCTGCCGGGGCGGCCAACGCCCAAGGTATAAGGGTTACGGGATCTTCAATGGCGGTCATACATGAGTGAAATTCGCGACGAACTCGACCCGCCATTCGAGATTCTCGAGCCCCAAACCTGCCAGGGGCCGGTGCTGTTCAATTCGCCCCACAGCGGATCGACGTACCCGCGTGATTTTCTGGCGGCCTGCCGGCTGGATATTGCCACCCTGCGACGCTCGGAAGACAGTTTCGTCGATGATCTGATCGCGGGCGTCGTGCGCTGCGGCTATCCGATGATGCGCGCCCACTTTCCGCGTTGCTTTGTCGACGTCAACCGCGAGCCTTACGAGCTCGATCCGCGGATGTTCGAAGGCCGCCTGCCGTCCTTTGCCAATACCCGGTCGATGCGTGTCGCCGGAGGCCTTGGAACCGTCGCTAGAGTGGTTGGCGATGCCCAGGAAATCTATGATCAGCGCATTCCGGTCGACGATGCCTTGCAGCGCATCGAAAGCCTGTACAAGCCATATCACCGGGCTCTGCGCCGGCTTTTCAGCCGTCTGCATCGCGATTTCGGCGCGGCAGTGCTGGTTGATTGCCATTCGATGCCGTCAACGGCCGGTCACAAGGACGAACGACCGCGGCCGGAATTCGTGCTGGGCGATAGATACGGCACGAGTTGCGTGGGTGTGGTCGCCGAAACGGTTGAAAAGACGCTGCGGTCCCTCGGCTATACGGTCAGCCGCAACAAGCCTTATGCGGGTGGGTTCATCACGGAGCATTACGGCAATCCGGCTGCCGGGCTGCACGCGATCCAGCTCGAGATCAACCGAGCCCTGTAT
>JBEVFG010000276.1:0-5599 GCA_040512415.1 Pseudolabrys sp.
CTCGAAAGCTGGCTGGTGCAGGAGGTGGAGAAGGGGGCAAAACTGCCCGGTCTTTATCCACCCAATGAAGAAAACAAGAAACGCTACGAGGACTGGAAGAAGAAGCGCTGATGTTCTTCATTCTCTCGAAGACCATCGCTTTCCTTCTCCTGCCTTCCAATTTTTTGCTTATTCTTGCGTTTGCGGGCGTGATGTTGCTGGCCACGCGCTGGCGACGTGCCGGCCTGCGGATCATCACCGGTGCCGTCGTTCTGCTCGCAATCGTCGCGCTTCTTCCCGTCGGAACGGTCCTTATTTACGCGCTCGAAAGCCGCTTTCCGCCGTCGGGCTCTGCGCGCGGTGCGCCCGACGGCATCATCGTGCTTGGAGGCGGGATCTCGCCGAAGCTCTCGAAGGCGTTCGGCCAGCCGGTCTTTAACGGCAGCGCGTCGCGCGTTCTCGCGATGGCGAAGCTTGCGCGCGACTATCCGAACGCGCGTATCGTCTACTCAGGCGGGGATGCGAGTCTTTTCGGCAACGGCGTACGCGAAACCGATTTCGTGTATCCGGCTCTAGAAAGTTTGGGCGTCGCGCGCGAGCGCGTGCAGATCGAAACGCAATCACGCAATACGGCTGAAAATGCGGCTTTTACGAAACTGCTGGTGAATCCAAAACCAGGCGAGCGTTGGCTGCTTGTTACGTCCGCACGTCACATGCCGCGTGCGATCGGTTGCTTCCGGAAGGCCGACTTTCATGTCGAAGCCTATCCGGTTGGTTGGTGGGCTGCGGACGCTCTCGACGTGCAATGGGGGCGAGGACTGGCGAACGGCCTGGAGCGTTTCGACGCGGCCGCGTATGAGTGGATTGGTCTGTTTGCTTATCGGTTGAGCGGACGAACGGCAGAACTATTCCCGTCGCCATAACTAAATGCGGGAGCGGCTAACGTTTACGCATCTTTCGGCAGAACACGTCATAGATTGCGCCGATGACGATGCGTGCTTCCTCGCTCGCGAGTTTGTAGTAGATCGCCTTGCCGTCGCGGCGCGTCGACACCAAACCATCGGCACGAAGCCGCGCGAGCTGCTGTGACACCGTCGGCTGGCGCAGCCGGAGCAAGTCTTCGAGCTCGCTGACCGATTTTTCGCCCTCCGCCAATATGCAGAGAATCATCAGGCGGCTTTCATGCGCGAGCGCCTTGAGAAAATCGGCGGCGCGCGTCGCGTTCTCGACCATCTTGTCGAGTTCGCTGGTGCGGTTGCGGCCTTCCAGGTGATGCAATTCCATACGTACACCAACAAATCTGTTCGGGTGCGGCCTGAATACAGACGATCAACAATCAACGTGCAACTTAATTCGCGCGATCAGGTACGTTCCCGGCTCGTTCCGTCCGCGTCCAATTTCTTGATCAGGACTCCAAGCAAACCCCAGAAATGGTCTTCGCCGGGATAGCCGCGGATACGACCGACTTCGCGGCCTTTGTCGACCAATACGAACAGCGGTGCAAGCCGTTCCACTGCAATGAAACCCAAATCCGCAGGCAATGGATAATCGATATTTACACGCCGTAAGGGCGCGCGCTGGCCTTCCGTCGTTTTTGCATAAACAGGCGCGATTTCGCGGTCAAATGTCTCGCACCAGACGCAACCAGCCTGCTCAAACATAATAAGTTCCGCAGCAAATGCGTTTGTCGTGCAGAAAGCGGCGATGACTGCAGACAAAATGATGCTACGAGAAGAAAATTCTAGAATCCGTGACGTGCAAACCAACTTTATTCTCTCGTACAAACAAACGATGCAATGACCGACGATTGACGCTCTTCAAACATAGCACGAATAGTGTGGGGAGCGTCAGCCGAAGCGGAAATCGAGCAAATTGTCGAATGAACGGAGTTCGATCAGGACGCGGTGCAGGAGATCGGCGTCACGGGTGGCAATTGCCTTTGAAATGAGTTCGAGACTCGCTTTGGTGCCGTCAATCAGGCGGCGGAACTCCGGCATTTGGCGGACCGATTCCCCGGCGATACTGTCGCAACGACCCAGCACGGTGCCATAGGCCGATGCCTTGCTTGCGATGCCGCCGTCCGTGCCGGGCTTGCTCCAGTCGAGCGCCCGGTCGTTGTAGATCATGAGCGCATCCATGGCCGCATTCGCGTCGCGCACGCAATCCGCCAGCACGACGACCCCGCTTGCCTTACGCAGGTCGTAGAACTCTTTCCGCATCGCATTGAGCCCATTACGCGCTGCGTCGAACCGTCCTGTCTTGAGCATGAGGTCGACGCCGACCAACCGGGCGTTCACGACTGTGAACAGATTATTGTAGTGCGGATTCCCCTCGAATACGTCCGGCCGATTGCCGGCAAAACGCTCGGTGAACGTGACCCAGGCGTTTCGCATGCGGTCGATTTCGAGCGCGGCGAAGTCGACGTTTTCGGTGCGCAGATAGCCGATGGCGACCCGATTGTGTGCGCTGACTTCCTCCACGGCCGCGTTGAATTCGGCAAGGTCGCCGGCGGCACGCGAATCGGAGAGGCCTCCGACAAGCACGGCAATCAGACATGCAATGCGGGCAACCCAAGTAGACATGGCATTCACCGGATTTTGACGCGCACCAGATTAGAACTATGAATATAAGCAAGTCCGCGGCGGGCGAGGAGGCGCCTTTCCCGTCGTGGTTTACGGAATGCGACCATGATCGGACGGCGGAATTTACTGGTTGGCGCGGCATCTTTGGCGGTGTTTGGCGCCACGCGTGCCCGTGCAGAGCAGCCGGTCCTGACTGACGACGGTCTCTATAAACAGTCGTGGTTTCTGGAGAGCTTCCTCGACCTTGCCGACGACCTCGAGGGTGCGCGCAAGGAGGGAAAGCGTTTTGCGATCATGTGGGAATTGAGAGGCTGCCCGTATTGCAAGGAAACCCATCTTGTGAATTTCGCGCAGCCGAGAATTTCCGACTACGTGAAAGCGAATTTCGAGATTCTCCAGCTCAACATCATCGGATCGCGTAAGGTCACCGATTTCGACGGGCAGGTGCTGTCCGAAAAGGCGGTCGCTGCCAAATACGGCGTGCGCTTCACACCGACGTTCCAGTTCTTCGGCGAAGGCGCGTTGAAAGACTTGCCGCCCGCCAAGCGTGAGGTCAGCCGGGCGTCCGGCTACATGCTGCCCGACGATTTTCTCGCGATGTTTCGCTACGTGAGGGAAAAAGCGTACGAGGGCAAGAGCTTCCGCGACTACCTCAGATCGCGCCCGAGCTGAGCGTCTCATCCTTCGAAGCTGGGACCGGCGAGAACTATATTCTCATTTATGAATATAATTTGAATAGCACCCCCGCCGTCGTTATGGTCCGGGCTGGGCGGGACAGGCTGCTGTCCCGGACGCTCATTGGAGGAAATAGGAATGCGGCAACTATCTCGTCGCGACGCATTGGCGCTCGGCGCCTCGGGTGCGGCGCTCACCGTCACCGGCTGGAGCACGCGCGCATCCGCCGCGGCGAAGGAAGCGGCCGAGCAGATCGACAAGTTCACCGGCGGCAAGACGGCCGAGAAGGGGAAAGTCTCGATCGAGCTTCCCGAGATCGCCGAGAACGGGAACACGGTGCCCCTGTCGGTCACGGTCGACGCGCCGATGTCCGCTGACAATTACGTCAGCGAGATTCTCGTCGTTGCCGACGGCAATCCGAACCCTGGCGTTGCGACCTTCCATTTGTCGCCGCTGGCCGGCAAGGCTGAAGCGTCCACGCGTATCCGTCTAGCGACGACCCAGAACATCATCGCGGTTGCAAAAACCAGCAAAGGCGAATTCTTCACCAATCAGAAGCTGGTTAAAGTCACCATCGGCGGCTGCGGCGGCTGAGCGGACAACGAGAGAACCGGGAGACAATCATGGCAGAAAAGCCGCGGCTCAAAATTCCAAAGGAAGCGAAGAAAGGCGAAGTCATCGAGATCAAGACGCTGTTGCCTCACGTGATGGAGTCTGGCCAGCGCAAGGACAAAGATGGCAAGCCGATCCCGCGCAAGATCATCAACAAGTTCGCATGCGAATTTAACGGCAAGCCGGTGTTCACCGCCAACATGGAGCCGGCGATCGCCGCCAATCCGTACATCCAATTTCATGCCAAGGTGGAAGAGAGCGGGACGTTCAAGTTTACCTGGACCGATGACGACGGTACCGTCACCACCGCGGAAGAAAAAATCACCGTGAGCTGACACCCGGCGCGCCAGTTTACGCGGCGGACAATGAAAACAATCGTTGGGAGGATCTGATGACGCGTGGAGGGACTCTGGTGGGGACTGCGGCAATCGCATTGCTCGCGGGGGTCGTTGTGCTGGCGGGCGGTCCGATCGCCAGTGCGCAATCCAAGAAGGAAGTGCCGCTCGACACCAAGGGCGATGCGTCCGAGCGCCCGTGGAAGCGTTACGCCGGCTGGCCCACGCGCGATGAGTCGAAGTACAACACGCTCGGTAATCTGGCGACGCCGCCAGCGCCCAAGCAGCCGCGCAAGATCACGGGTCCGATTACCGGCGACGCGAAAAAAGGCGCCGAGCTGGCGGCAGACCGCAACCGTGGTGGCTCGTGTCTAGCCTGCCACGTTATGGGTCCCGCCGGAGGCGCCAACCTCCCGGGCAACGTGGCGCCAGATCTCTCGGAGATCGGCAATACGGGCCGCGAGGACGAATGGCTGTTCAATTACATCTATGACGGGCGCGTCTACAATCCTGACACGGTGATGCCGCCCTGGGGAAGCCACGGCTTTTTCAACGATCAGGAAATCAACGATATGGTTGCGTTCCTGAAGACGCTGAGGTCCCCGGCCGAGTTCAAGACCGCGCTCGATGACCCGACGAAGCGGCCGCCGCCGGTCGAGAAGCGCGACAACCTCGACCCGATCGAAAATCCCGGCATGTGGGCGGTCGATAAGGCGCAGGAGCTCTGGAAACTGAAGAGCTCGTCTGGCTTCTCATGCAACACCTGTCACAGCGACCCGCAGACCACGTTCAAGACCTGGGCGGCGTCGATGCCGAAATGGGAGCCGCGTCTCAACAAGGTGCTGGGCGTGGAAGAGTTTGTGACGCGCCACGCCAGGGCGACGACCGGCGCCAACTGGCTGATGGAGACGGACGACAACCTCGCGATGTCGGTCTATCTGCGCTTCCTTGCCAACGGCACGCCGATCCAGATCGATACCGGCAGCGCCGAGGCAAAGGCTGCGATCGAGCGCGGCAAGGAGCTGTCGCAGCGCAAGGTCGGCCAGCTCAACATGGCCTGCACCGACTGCCACGGCAAAGTCGCGAACCACTGGATTCGTGGCCAGTGGCTCGGCGAGCCGAAGGGCCAGTTCGACCACTTCCCGCTGTGGCGCACCAGCCGCAACGAGGTCTGGGACATCCGCAAGCGCCTGCAGTGGTGCAACGTCCAGGTGCGCGCCAATGAGCTGCCGCCCGATGCGGTAGAATATGGCGAGCTCGAGCTCTATCTGCGCAAGATGAACGAGGGGCAGAAACTCACCGCGCCGAACATCCGGCACTAGGGGACGTAATGGTTGCTTCGAGACTGACACGACGGACCGCTCTGAGCGCGGCAATGGCGGCCTTGGCGGGCGCGCTCGTCGCGCGCAACGCTTT
>JBEVFG010000277.1:0-4224 GCA_040512415.1 Pseudolabrys sp.
CTGATCACGTTCGGTTTACCTAGACAACGGACATTAGCGCACAGACGACAGCTCAACTAATATCGTGCGGCGAGGTGCAATGAAGAAACTGCTCCGCATTATTGCTGCCGCTATGGCTTTGATAGTCGCGTCAAGTACGGCCATGGCAGAGCCGAAAAAACGGTCTTTATCTGATAAAGCAACTCATCGTATGAAGTCGCCACAGTCGGTACCTGCGCCACTTCGTCAATGGCCTCCCAACAATCCAACATTCAGGGAATACGAGGAACTTAAACGCCAAGGTTGGTACAAAGCAGATAAGGTTTGATGCGCAGCAGGGCAAACCGCCGATTTTGTTTGCGTCAACGGCGGGCTCCTCGGTGGGGGGCCTCGACACGTGGTGATAGCGCACGGGATGGCTTGGCAAGTTAGAAGCCGCCTTCGAGCACCCGCGTTGCCGCCGGCGCATCAGGATTCTTGACCTTGATCCACGCTTTCGACGGTCCCGATCGGTAAGGTGCCATCCTTAAACAGCATCCTGGATGTCGAAGCGAGCCACCTTGCCCTCTCGAAGACCGAAAACGTGTCCGACCACGCAAAAGGTCATGTCCGCTCTACCCACGAAAGCGGACATGTGCGTTGCAACTAGGGGCGTCCGCTAAGTGCCAATAGCGGACGTCGCCCCAAAAAAAAAGAAGGACCGCCTCGCGGCGCGTCACTTTCACACGGTTGATTTAGATCAATGGCAACCGCCCGCCGAAGGCAAATATTCTTTTCTGGAAGCCAGTTTAGGGAGAGGACAATGTCGAAAAGAAGGATGTTGATCGCGTTTTTAGCTGTTACGCTTGCGGCGCCACTAGGCGTTGTCGACATGGCGTCAGCCGCCAAAAAAAAGGTTACGTATGACGAGGCATGGAAGTTATGCAAGGCCGAGCTCGACAAGTCCGGCGCTTTTGGGACAAGCATCAACCCGAATGAGCGTCATACCCGCGGCGCGGGCTGTATGAAAAAGTACGGCTACAGGATCTAGCCGCCGGCCTATCGATTGGGCAGCTTAGGGTCGCGCGGCGCTATGCTGTCGCGCGCTGCAAAGGACCAACGGGCGATCCTGCCGAATGGCAAGCCGATCGAGCGCGTTGTTGTCGAGTGGCGTAAGCGGGATGACCTCAGACATGGTGGAGCAAATCGACATCGTGAAGCCCCAGGCCATAGCGTCATCATAGGAAACCAGGCCGCGCTTTAAGGCCACTCCGATGCTGTCGAGTTCGTTCGCTGCCAGTCTGGCCCGCAATGTCGCCACGCGAAGCGCCGATAGAAGGAATTCGGTGTCGGGCAACACGTCCCTGTCAGCCTGTTCGACCGACAGGGAGTGCGCTTCGCCGTCACCGTGCACCGCGGAGTGACTGCGGCGACGGGAACTGGAATTGTCTGGGGGAATAGGTTCGTAAACCGATGTTGCGCGGTGCATGAGCATAAAATTTCCGTTGGAAAAGAAATGGGCGAGCGTCCGAGTCTCGCCTATTCTGTTTTTGAAAATCCCGCTCGGAACGGGTTGCCACTTCTGGCGGAAAGCCGTGTCAGTCAGTGGCGAAGTTGGTTGCGGGTTGCCACTGCATGTAATTGATTTAGTTCGCTATGTGCTCTTCTTCCGGAAAGGCAAATTGGCCGGTGAAACAGGGCGCCCGATTCGCACGTAAAGAGGCCGAAGCGCTTGCGGTTCAGGCCCTTACATTTATCGCCGGCGACGGTGAGCGGCTTGGCCGGTTCCTCGCGGTCACCGGCATTGGGCCGTCCGAGATTCGCGCCGCCGCGCATGAGCCCGCATTCCTTGGCGGCGTCCTTGACTATGTCGCATCCGATGAAAGGCTGATCGCTGATTTTGCATCTGAGGTGGGCCTCGATCCCGCCGACGTCGAGCGCGGCCGCGCAATGCTCGCAGGCAATCCTTGGGAACGGGACGTGCCATGAGCTTCTGCCGCGATTGCCTCAGCGATGCGGCGGACAATGCGACCCGATGCGCGATCTGCCGTTCGCCGCGGCTCGCGCGCCACCCCGAGCTTCACAGCCTGACCATCGCGCACATCGACTGCGATGCGTTCTATGCGACCATCGAGAAGCGCGACAATCCCGACATTGCCGACAAACCGGTCGTGATCGGCGGCGGCACCCGCGGTGTCGTCGCTGCGGCGTGCTACGTGGCCCGCACTTACGGCATTCGTTCGGCAATGCCGATGTTCGAAGCCAAACGTCGGTGCCCCGACGCCGTCGTCATAAAACCGAACATGGCGAAATATGTTCAGGTTGGACGCGAAGTTCGCAGAGCGATGTTCGCCCTGACGCCGCTCGTTGAACCGCTGTCGATCGACGAAGCCTTTCTCGACCTGAGTGGCACCGAACGTCTGCATGGCAAGAGCGCCGCCAAAGCCCTCGCGGGCTTCGCGACGCAGGTCGAGCGCGACCTCGGCATTACGGTGTCGATCGGACTATCCGCCAACAAGTTTCTCGCCAAGATTGCCTCGGATCTCGATAAGCCGCGCGGCTTTGCAGTGCTCGGCGCAACAGAAGCCGTTTCATTTCTGGCCAGCAAGCCAGTCGGTTTTATTTACGGTGTTGGTGCGGTCAGCGCAGCAAAACTTGCGGCCGACGGTTTTCGTACCATCGCGGACCTGCAGCGCGCCGACGAGCACGATCTCATGCGGCGCTATGGCGAGGAAGGTTTGCGACTCTGGCGGCTTGCGCGCGGCATCGATGAGCGTTCGGTGAACCCCGAGCGCGACACCAAAAGTATTTCCGCCGAGACGACCTTCAATCACGACATCGGCGAATTTCGTCCGCTCGAACAATATCTATGGGATCTCACCGAACGCGTGTCGGCCCGCTTGAAGGCGAACGCGCTTGCTGGATCCACTGTGACCCTCAAACTGAAAAGCACTGATTTCAAGATCCGGACGCGAGCGCGAGCGCTCGGCGCGCCAACGCAACTTGCATCGCGCATATTTGCGGCCGGCCGAGATCTGCTCACGCACGAGGTGGGCGCCACGCGTTTCCGCCTTATCGGCATCGGCGTCAGTAACCTGGAAGACGCCATAGGTGACGATCTCGCCGATCTGATCGACCGGCGCGCCGCCGAGGCTGAACACGCGGTCGACAGACTGCGCTCAAAATTCGGACGCAACGCGGTGGTGAAGGGTTTGGCGCTCGACGACAACTAGTCGCCTGATCACGGACAGGGTTTTGAATTCTTCATTTCGAGCGACGTCATCTCGCCGCTAATGGTGAAGTCGGTGTAGTCGAGGGTGAGAGACCGCGAAATCCCGTTCTCGTAAAGCTCGAACGAAATCGAATAGACGGGGGTCTCCTCCCCGCTTTGCTCGGATTTCTTTTCCGACTTATCGAAGTAGCTGATGGTCACCGGCCAGCGCGCGAGCTTTGCAAGCGCCGGAATCTTTGCACTGGCGTCATCAGGCGCTTTGTCGCCCGGCTCGATCAGATGACCAATAATGGTCAGCGTGTTGTAGAGCTTCTCACCGCTTTCGGAGCCGTCGTAGACGGGAAACTCGAGGACCGACTTACTTTCACGCGCTGCGGCAATAATGCGTCGCATATGCTCGGTCGGAAAGACTGCCGTATTCGGCACCGAGAAATTTCTTTCTTTCGGTTTACTCAGGATGACGGCTACGTCCTTCTCATTTCGATCAGCGTGCCCATCAACGATATCGGTGCGTCTCTCGTTGAACAGATTTTCTGAATTGAAGCGGAATTTCTTGCCGTCGCCGTCCTCCCAGGTGGTCGATCGCAGGTCGCTCAACGCCGCGTTTCCCTCACCTGAATCGAGTTCGGATACCTGCCGGAACTGCAGTTGATAACCCTCGCAGGCACTGCCGGAAAAATCGTACAGAATTCGGCCACGCACGCCCTCGATACCGCGAGTCCCGCGCGATTTGGCCAGTTTGAGGTCGTAAATCGCCCTGTGCGGAGCCAGTAAGACGCGATCGGCAGGCGGCGCTGCCGCTACGGGCTGGACGGCTGCCACGACAGTCAAACAAGACCCCAAAATGAGCGTCCGTCTCGTGCCGACCGGGATTCTCATTATCGCGAACCTTTTTCCTTGGGCCAAAGCGGCCGGAAGGCGAGCAAGATGCATGATCTGGGCAAGATAGAGGCCGCAGCCGATTCCGCCAAATCAACCGCTCCCAGGCTTGCGCCGAAGTGCCCAATTGGCGAAGGATCGCACGAAACCGTGCG
>JBEVFG010000278.1:0-7313 GCA_040512415.1 Pseudolabrys sp.
TCGTAGCTGTTGCGGACCGCGGCAAAGGCCGCGGCGATCGACGATGACGCCGCGCCGGTCTGGTCCGCGATGCGCACGATCAGCGTGGCACCGCCGCGATTGATCATCGAATTCGTAAGTTGCGTGGTGATGACCTCACGCCGCAGCCGATGCGCATGCAAGTCGTCGGTATAGCGTTCCGACATTTCTTTCGGGAAATAGCGGTTGAGTTCACGCCCGAGATAAGGATCGTCAGGCACCGTGCTGTCGAGCAATTCGCTGTAGAGCGAGAGCTTGGCATAAGCGAGCAGCACGGCAAGCTCGGGCCGCGTGAGCCCGGCATTGCGCTTGCGGCGCTCACTCACCGTCATGTCATCAGGCAGAAATTCGACCGTGCGGTCGAGCTCGCCGCGTTGCTCCAGCGTCTGCATCAGGCGTTGCTGGAAGCCGAGGTCCTCGAGGCCGCGGCGTTGCGCCAGCGAAAGCGCAAGTGTCTGCTGATAGTTATTGCGCAAAACCAGGCGTGCGACCTCGTCGGTCATTTCCGCGAGGAATGTGTTGCGCTTCTCCATTGTCAACGCGCCAGACCGCACCGGTGGGCTGAGCGCAATCTTGATGTTGACCTCAACGTCCGAGGTGTTCACGCCGGCAGAATTGTCGATTGCGTCGGTATTGAGCCTGATCCCGCGCTGTGCGGCCTCGATGCGGCCGCGCTGCGTCATGCCGAGATTGGCGCCCTCCCCGATCACCTTGCAGTTAAGCTCCGCGCCCGTGACTCGGATCGCATCATTGGCGCGATCGCCAGCCGCCTCGTCGCTCTCGGTCGAAGCGCGGACATAGGTGCCTATACCACCAAAGAAGAGGAGATCGGCCGGCGCCCGCAGGACGGCCTTCATCAGCTCCTGCGGCGTCACGGATTCCCCGACACCGAGAATCTTGCGTGCCTCAGCACTCAACCGGATTTCCTTCGACGAGCGCGGATAAACACCGCCGCCCTTGGAAATCAGCGTCTTGCCGTAGTCCTGCCAGCTTGACCGCGGCAACGCGAACAGCCGCTGGCGTTCGGCAAAGCTCTTTTTCGGATCGGGGTCCGGATCGATAAAGATGTCGCGGTGGTCGAACGCCGCCAGCAACCTGATCGTGTCCTCGCGCAGCATACCGTTGCCAAACACGTCGCCCGACATGTCGCCAACCCCGATAACGTTGAACGGCGTCTTGCCGATGTCGACGTCCATCTCGCGGAAATGGCGCTTTACGGCCTCCCAGGCGCCGCGCGCAGTGATGCCCATGGCTTTGTGGTCGTAGCCGGCCGAGCCGCCGGATGCGAATGCGTCACCAAGCCAGTAGTCGTGCTCGATCGAAATCCCATTAGCGATGTCGGAAAATGTAGCGGTGCCCTTGTCGGCAGCGACCACGAGATACGGATCATCGCCTTCGTGGCGCACCACATTCGCGGGCCGAATAATCTTTCCGTCGGGCCCGATATTATCGGTGATGTCGAGCAGCGAGGAAATGAACAGCTTGTAGGTCGCAACGCCTTCCGCCTGCACCACTTCACGCGCGGCACCTTCCGGCATCAGCTTCGGCACGAAGCCGCCTTTGGCGCCGACCGGCACGATTACCGCGTTCTTGACCTGCTGCGCCTTCACCAGTCCGAGGATCTCAGTGCGGAAATCTTGTGGCCGGTCCGACCAGCGGATGCCGCCGCGCGCCACCTTGCCAAATCGCATGTGAACGCCTTCGACGCGTGGCGAGTAGACGAAAATTTCGTAGAGCGGGCGCGGCAACGGCAGGTCAGTGATCTTTCGACTTTCGAACTTGACGGAGATCAGCGGTTTCGGCTGGCCGTCTTTGTCGGTCTGATAGAAATTCGTGCGGGTCGCGGACTGCACCGCGTTGATGAAGCGACGCAGGATGCGGTCCTCATCCAGGCTCTCGACTTTCTGCAGTTCCTCCTCAAGGCGTGCGGCAATCGTATTCTGCTTTTCGCTGCGACCTGATTCAGCTTGCGGGTCGAAGCGAGCGTGAAACAATTCAATGACGCCGGCAGCAATGCCGGAATGCTTCACTAGTGTCGCCCACATATAGTCCTGCGAGTACGGCACGCGAACCTGGCGCAGGAAGCGCGACAGCGCGCGAATAAGTGCAACGTCCCACCAGGCAAGTCCGCCGTGCAGTGTGAGCGCATTGTAACCGTCGTTTTCGGCCCGCCCGCGCATCACCATCAAAAAGGCTGTTTCGAGCTGGGCACCGCCGGCATCAAGATCGATCATGCCGCCGCCGGCACGCGTGAGCAGCATGTCGTGGAACCAGACGCCGGCACGTTCCTTAGGCTCAATGTGGTAGGTGCGCTCGTCCACGACGCGGAAGCCCATGTTTTCCAGGACCGGGACGCGTTCAGACAGCGGCAACGGCCGTGCGAAGCTCCACACTTTCAGACCGACGCTGCACTGGTCTTCCTCCATCCGATGATGAAAATCGACGCCTAGCGGGCGTTCTTCCGACAGGCCTTCGACGACGCGAATGTCGCCGGCCGCGACTGCCGGCGCGTAGGCTTCATGAAAGCCCTCCGAGAAAGCATCACGGTAACGGGCGAACATCTCACGCACTCTGTCCGGTGGATTGACCAACGCAAGCGCGTCGTTGAGCCCGTCGCCCCAGGTCCGGATGATCGATTCGACCTCCTGCTCGAGCGTCGCACGCTCCACCACAGGCGTCGTGCCGCCGGAACGGCCGATGATGAAGTGGACGCGCACCAGCGGACCTTCCTCCCGGAAAAACGGATAGAAGGCCGACACACGACCGATGAAAACGCTCGCCAGATAGGCGCCGATCTTCGCGCGGATGTGGCTGTCGTAGCGTTCGCGTGGCACGTACACCAGCACCGAGACAAAGCGGTCAAATCGGTCGCGCCGCGCCAGCACGCGCACGCGCGGACGTTCATCAAGCTGAAGAATGGCGAGCGCGAAGCTGTAGAGTGTGTCTTCGTCAATCTGGAATAGTTCATCGCGTGGATAGTGCTCCAGCACATTAGCCAGTGCCTTGCCGGAATGACTGGCCGGATCGAAGCCGGCACGCTGTTCCACCGCAGCGATTTTCCGTCGCAGATAAGGGATGCCGTGCGCGCCGCGCGTATAGGCCGTCGAGGTGAACAGCCCGATGATGCGGTGTTCGCCGACGAGATTGCCCGAAGAGTCGAAACGTTTGACCCCGACGTAGTCGAGGTAGACGCGCCGGTGCACACGCGCGTGCACGTTGGCCTTGGCTATGATCAGCAGCCGCGGCTCCTTCATAAAAGCTATGATCTCGGGCGTGGATTCGAGCAGCTCGTTGCCGCGCCTGACCACGCGGAGTTCACGCGAGCGCATGATGCCGAGCGCGGTTTCGAAATCCGGATTCAGCATCTGGCCGTCAACCTTGTAATCGCGCACACCCAGGAACGTGAAATTGTCGGCAAGCAGCCACTGCAGAAACTGAATGGCTTCGGCAATTTCATCAACGGGCAGCGGCGGCGGAGTCGCCTTGAGTTCGGCGACCATCGAAGTGACGCGGTCACGCATCGGGCGCCAGTCCTGCACCGCGAGGCGTACCTCGCCGAGCACGATTTCCAGCGCGTGCACAAGGTCGGCGCAGGCGTCGTCCGCAATCGGCGACAAATGAATATGAATGAAGCTCTCGCGTACACCGGCAGCGTCCGCTGCATCGATGCCGGTGAGCTTGCTGCCCGAGCGGCGAACGCCGAACATCGGGTGCGCGACGAGACGGACATCGAGTCTGCGCTCGGTGATCTCGCCCATCACCGAATCGACCAGAAACGGCATGTCGTCATTGACGATCTCGACTACCGTCACCGAGTTGCGATCGGCTGAATGCTCGAGCTTGATCGTCTCGCAGCGGATTTTCGGCGCGCCTGGCTTGCGCTCCGCCATGAAGTCGTAGGTGCGCGCGGCGAGCGTCGCGAGATCGTCCGGCCCGTAGCGCGCCACGTCTTCGGGCACGACACGGCCGTAAAGCTGCTCGATGAAGCCTGCCGGAAGCTCGGCACGGCGCCGTACGAGTGCGGCGCCGGCCTCCTCGATGGTGGCGCGAGCTGCGGTTCTCTCGCTACTGCCAGAAGCGGGCATGGAACCTCGTGCGCTTAGTATTGGCGCAGGATCTTGTCCGAATACCGGTCGCCAAGTTTCGGCATGGTGCGCGATGAGGGAATCGGTCGAGGCGGATCGAAGTTTTCACGCTCTTTGCGGGCGCGTCGAGAGCAACAAAAGAATTCGTGACGGCGCGGTGACAAACGTACGAAAGCCGGCCTATTTACCGCCATTAACCGCCTGAAACAAAAGGCGAAAGGGTGTCCGGCACATCGTATCGCGCATGCGTATAACATTGTAGGCTTGAGTGGGGTCAGCATCGAATTTCAGGGACGTGGAAATGCCCAATATCAACAACAAGACCAATAAATCGGCAAAAGCCGCAGGAAAGACGATTCTCGCGAAGTCGAGCAAAGACGTGCCGGTGCTTCGCGCCATCAAGGGTGGCAAAGCCGCGCCTCCCAAGGCGGGCCCTGCGAAGCCAGCCGTAAAGCCCGTTCCTACGGCGGTTGCCGACGATGTACCGGTGATCGCGCTCAACCTCGCGCCGGCGAAGCTGTCGCCCGCTATGGCCGCCTATTTCAAGAAATGCCAGGACAGGCTCGGCTTCGTGCCGAATGTCCTCCTCGCCTATGCCTTCGACATGACGAAGCTCGAACCTTTCGTTGCCATGTACAACGACCTGATGCTCGGGGACTCCGGCGTCTCAAAGCTCGAGCGCGAGATGATTGCGGTGGCCGTATCCTCGCAGAACCGCTGCTACTACTGCCTCGCCGCCCACGGCGCCGCGGTCAGGCGATACTCGGGCAATCCGCTGCTCGGCGAGCATCTTGTCATGAATTATCGGGTGGCGCGGCTGAACAAGCGCCAGCGTGCAATGCTCGATTTTGCCGTCAAACTCACGGCCTCGCCCTGGAGCGTCGAGGAAGGGGACCGCGAGCGGCTGCGGCGCGTCGGATTTACCGACCGCGACATCTGGGACATCTCGGCGGTCGCCGGCTTCTTCAACATGTCGAACCGCGTCGCATCAGCGACTGATATGCGGCCGAACACGGCCTATCACGGGCAAGCGCGGTAAAGCCTCTCTATCGCGATGTGCGGACTTGTCCCACACATCACGATTCTATAGGCACCGTGCCATGTTTCGCTCCGTTCCGACCATTTCGTTTCTGCTTTCACTGGTCCTCGGGTCTGCGGCCTTAGGCCAGGTCGCGCCGGTCTCGCGCCCGCCCGAAATTCCGCCCGCGCAGTCAATTCATGCCCGCAATGGCATCGTGGTCGCGCAGGAAAGCCGCGCCGCGCGCATCGGCATCGAAATTCTCGACCGCGGCGGGAATGCCGTCGATGCGGCGGTCGCGGTCGGCTTTGCGCTTGCGGTCACATATCCGCGCGCGGGCAACATCGGCGGCGGTGGTTTCATGGTGATCCACCTCGGCAAGACCGGCCAGGATGTCACCATCGATTATCGCGAAACGGCGCCCGCTGCGGCAACCGAGACGATGTTTCTGGACGCCAGCGGCGAACCCGATCCGAAAAAATCGCGCGACAGCGCGCTGTCGGTCGGCGTGCCCGGGACTGTCGCCGGCCTCGCCCTCGCCCATGAAAAATACGGTTCCGGCAAGTTGTCGCTTGCCGACCTGATCGAACCGGCAATCGCACTCGCACGTAACGGCGTCGACGTCGTCGACGATATCGCCGACACGCTGCCATTGGCGCAACAGCGCATTGCGCGCTGGCATTCGAGCGCACCGGTTTTTCTCAACAGTGATGGTACCGTGCTGGCGCCTGGACAGGATTTGCTGCAGCCCGATCTCGCGGCGACGCTCCGCGACATTGCGCGCGACGGCCCAAAGGGATTTTACGAGGGCCCTGTTGCAGAAAAGCTTGCAACCGCGATTCGCAAGGCCGGCGGCATCATGACCATCGACGATCTGAAGAACTACCACGCAATCGAGCGCGTGCCGCTCCGCGGCACCTACCGCGGCTACGATATCGTCTCGATGCCGCCGCCCTCGTCCGGCGGCGTCCATCTCATCGAGATGCTCAATATTCTCGAAGGCTATGATCTCGCAAAGCTCAGTCGCGATGAATCGCTTCATGACATGATCGAGGCGATGAAGCGTGCTTACGCTGATCGCGCCGTGTTCATGGGTGATCCCGATGCGATCAAAATGCCGGTTGCCGGACTCACCTCAAAAAAATATGCGGCATCCCTGCGCGCGCAGATCGGCGAACGCGCGACACCTTCTGCCGAGATTCGCGCCGGCAAGCCTGCTGACTTCGAAGGGCGTAACACCACACACTTCTCCGTTATCGACAGCGCCGGCAACGCGGTATCGAACACGTACACACTGAATTTTTCATACGGACTTGGCCTGGTCGCCGAGGGTACCGGCGTTCTGCTCAACAATGAGCTTGACGATTTCACGTCAAAACCGGGCACCGCCAACGCCTACGGCCTGGTCGGTTACGACGCCAACCTTCCCGGTCCCGGCAAACGCCCGCTTTCGTCGATGACGCCGACGATCGTGCTCAAGGACGGCAAGCCGGTTTTGATCACCGGGTCGCCGGGCGGCAGCCGCATCATTACTGCCGTGCTGCAGATCATCGTGAATGCGATCGACTTTCATATGCCGATCGACCAGGCCGTCAGTGCTCCCCGCCTGCATCACCAGTGGCAGCCCGACGAGGTCTACGTCGAGCCAGGCTTCGCGCCGGAAGTGCTGGAAGCCTTGGCAAAGCGCGGCCACAATGTCGTGCCGACGCCGTCCTACAGCTCAACGAACTCCATTGAAATTACGCCCGACGGCTATATCGGCGCGGCCGACCGGCGCACGCGCGGGTCGCTCGCTGCGGGGTATTGAAGCGATGTGTTGGAACTTGATCGAGCCCGTCAGAGCGAAAATTGGAGCGGGCGAAGGGATTCGAACCCTCGACCCCGACCTTGGCAAGGTAGTGCATGGGAAATTTCGAGCAATCGCCGACCACCGCTCGACACCCGTAAGCCCTTAAATCTCTTGCCTGAATCAATCGCGCGCTTGGTGAGCTTCATCGATTGCCCCGGGGCAAGCAGCGGGTAAGCAACAAAATGGGATTGCCGCGCCGTCAAGTGCGCAAGCGTGATTTCGGTAAAAGATTTAATGGCTTAAGGGCATTGAGCGATGGCCGGCAATTGCTCGAATTTGCTCGTCCACTACCTTGCCAAGGTCGGGGTCGAGGGTTCGAATCCCTTCGCCCGCTCCAATTTTC
>JBEVFG010000279.1:0-2946 GCA_040512415.1 Pseudolabrys sp.
GCATCGTCGCGATCGGCCGGCATCCGAAACCCTCAACATTCACGACCGATGCAATCTTAGCCAGTTCCGCTCGATCTGGGTGGTGACGCGGATCGGCGGCCGCTGGGCCGCTCAACTGCGCTCGAGCTTCGCAGCCTAGCCCTGCAATTCGGCCGCCGCCGCGCTGCTCGCGCGCGCCGACGAAGTGGTCGAATAGCGCAACTTGCTGCGTCTGCTCACGGCCGGTTATGTTGAGGGTTTCGGATGCCGGCCGATCGCGACGATGCGGCTTGCACCGTGGCCGGCGTCCGAAACCCTTCAATGAACGAAACCGCGATGGGAGAGGGTTGGCGGTGCGGCTTGCACTATGGGGATTTGAGTGCCGCGGCGCAGGCGCCTGAAGGAAGGCGGAGCAACGCAGCGCGTTGGCCGACGCCGATACAGCTCGCGAGCGGGCGGCGGCCGGCATTGGACGCTGAAGGTTGCTGCGCAATTTGAATTGAGAGGTGGCTATTTGAGCGAGTGCTGCCGCGGCCGGTCGACAACCAGGGAAGCGAGCGAGCGGGTTTGCGGGCTTGCGGCTTGGGCTGGCTCATGAAGTATCGATCCTGATTGCGATGATTGGAGCTGTCGGCCGATGCCGGGGCGTGGCGCCGCGCTCGAAGACCTCGATGATGATCATGCGTCCGCCGCAGCATGGACAAGGGTTCGAGAGGATGGGCGTTTCGGAGCCATCATTATCATCGGCATCGGCAGCCTCGCTTTGGGGCTTTTGGCTACCGAGCAGTTGGCGGGCGCGTGCGATGTTGTCGGCGCAGGCGACCTTGGCGAACAGGCCGTAGTGGCGGATGCGGTGGAAGCCCTTGGGCAGGACGTGGATGAGGAAGCGGCGAATGAACTCGTCTGTTGCGAGTGTCATCACCTTGTAGCGATCGGGGCCTTCGACCCGATAGTCCTTATATTTGAAGCTGACATTGTTTTTGTCGAACGCGATCAGCCGGCCGTTGGCGATGGCGACGCGATGGGTGTAGCGGGACAGATAAGCCAATACCGCCTCGGGTCCGGCGAAGGGCCGTTTGCCATAGACGTACCATCTGATCTTGCGCAGCGGAGCCAGGAAGGCAGTGAAGGCGGCGCGCTCAGCGAGATGACTATGCTGGCCGAAAAACTGCAATTGACCGGCTGCGTGCGCAGCGAGAAGCTTTTCCAGCATCAGCCGGCGGAATAATTTTGCGAGCACGAGCCATGGCAGAAAGAACCGGGACCGGCACGACACCCAGCGTGAGCCGTCCGGCGCGATGCCGCCGCCCGGCACGATCATGTGGACATGCGGATGGTGGGTGAGCGTCGAGCCCCAGGTGTGCAGAACAGATGTGATGCCGATGCGGGCGCCCAGGTGCTTGGGATCACCTGCAATCGTGAGCATGGTCTCGGCTGAAGCCTTGAACAAGAAATCATAGACCACGGCCTTGTTCTGGTAGGCGATGTCGGCGATCGCCGCTGGCATCGTGAACACGATGTGATAATACGGCACCGGCAACAATTCTGCTTGGCGCTCGGCGAGCCATTGCTTGGCCGCCGCGCCCTGGCATTTTGGGCAGTGCCGATTGCGGCAGGAGTTGTAGGCGATCGTCGTAAAGGCGCAGTCCTCACAGCGCGCGACATGGCCGCCGAGCGCCGCTGTGCGGCAGCTCTCGATCGCCGACATGACCTTCAACTGGCCGAGGCTCACATGGCCGGCATTGGCTGTGCGCCAAGCCGGGCCATGGTGGCGAAAGATATCCGCAACCTCCAGCGCCGAGCGCGGCACGCGCGTCAAGCGGGCGGCTCGTCCTTCCTGATCTTGCCGATGAGACGATCGAGTGGGCTGGTGACATTGCGGATCGTATTGGTCGCCACTTGCGTGTAGCGCGCCGTCGTGTCGAGCTTGGAATGTCCGAGCAGCACTTGGATCACGCGAACATCGACGTTCTGTTCCAATAGATGGGTCGCAAAGCTGTGCCGCAGCGTGTGCGGAGACACGTGCTTCTCGATCCCGGCCGCCTGCGCGGCGGCATGGCAGGCGCGGGTGAGCTGGCGTGTCGTCATCGACTGCACCGGATCGCGGCCCGGGAACAGCCAGCCCCGCGATCGGCAAACCAGCCACCAATCGCGCAGCAGCTCGAGCAGTCGCGGGGACAGCATCGCGTAGCGGTCCTTGCGGCGCTTACTCTGCTCGATCCGGATCATCATCCGCGCGCTGTCGATATCGCTCACCTTCAGCGCAACGACTTCGGATACCCGCAGACCCGCCCCGTAGGCCACGCTCAGCGCCGCCTTGTACTTGACGCCAGGTGCTGCCTCCAACATGCGGGAGACTTCCTCCGGGCTCAAGATGACCGGCGCTTTGCGCGGCTCGCGCGCAACCGGCAGATGCCTGACAATGTCGGGACGATCGAGCGTGATGTCGAACAAAAACCGCAGCGCCGAGCCAGTGCCGTTGACGGTTCCCGCGCCCATTCCGCTCGATGCCAGGTGCAGCAGGTAGCTGCGGACATCTTCCCGGGTCGCAGTATCGGGCGAGCGCCCAAGAAAATCGGCAAAGTTCTTGACCCGCCGAATGTAATCGGTCTGGGTCCTGGCCACGAAATTGCGGACCGTCATGTCTTCGATCATGCGCCGCCGCAGCGGGCTGATGCACTCATCGGTCATGGGATACTCCTGTCTGAACCGAGGTTGTTGACTCCTCGATCTTCAGACAGGACGACCAGCCCCGTTACCGTGTACCCTCAGTCCCAGGCGCCACCTTGCGCGCAGCGCTTACCGCGCGAGCGGTTTCGTTCTATGGCCCGACTCGGAAGTGGCTGAGAACCCAGACGACTTCCGCTTTCAGGGGCATACCGGACGTGGCCGAAAAGGCCCGCCATGTCGCATTTTGTTGAGGGTTTCGGATGCCGGCCGATCGCGACGATGCGGCTTGCACCGTGG
>JBEVFG010000280.1:0-4045 GCA_040512415.1 Pseudolabrys sp.
CATCGGCAAGCCCAAGCTGCCTCAGACAGGCTAGCGACTGTGAGGCGAAGGCTTCGTTGATCTCGATCAAACTATAATCACTGATTCTGTGCTTCAGACGCGCCATCAGCTTCTGCGTCGCCGGTACGGGACCGATGCCCATGATGCGTGGCGGAACCGCCGCCGAGGCCATACCGAGAATTCGCGCGCGCGGCTTGAGCCCATGCGCCTTAACCGTTGCCTCCGACGCGACGATCATGGCGGCCGCACCATCATTCACACCGGATGCATTGCCTGCGGTGACGGTCCCGGGATTGCGGAAAGGTGTCTTTAACTTGGCAAGTTGCTCAAGCGTTGTGTCGGGGCGCGGATGCTCATCCTTGTCGACTTTAACCGGCCCTGCCTTGCCTCCGGGCACTTCCACCGCAACGATCTCTTTGGCGAAATAGCCTGTGGCGATCGCTTTGCCGGCACGCTGCTGAGAGCGCTGGGCAAAAGCGTCCTGGTCGGCACGGGTAACCTGGAATTCTTCCGCGACGTTCTCGCCGGTTTCCGGCATGGAATCGATACCGTATTGCTGTTTCATCAGCGCATTGACGAAGCGCCAGCCAATCGTCGTGTCATAAATTTCGGCGGTTCGGGAGAACGCCTCCTGTGCTTTTCCCTGCACGAAGGGCGCGCGCGTCATCGATTCAACACCGCCGGCAATCGCGAAATCCATTTCGCCGGCGCGAATCGCACGCGCAGCAGTGCCCACGGCTTCAAGGCCGGAGGCGCAGAGGCGGTTCAGAGTCACGCCAGGTACGCTGTCGGGCAGCCCCGCAAGCAGCAGCGCCATGCGCGCAACATTGCGATTGTCCTCGCCGGCCTGGTTGGCGCACCCGTAGTAGACTTCCTCGAGTTTTGCCCAATCGACCTTTGAATTACGCGCCATCAGCGCCCTGATCGGAACGGCAGCAAGATCGTCGGTACGAACCTTGGCCAGCGCACCGCCATAGCGACCGATCGGGGTACGGACGGCGTCACAAATAAAGACGTCGCGCGCCATCACGCGGCCTCTTGCGCGCGCTTGGTGCGTGCCTGCAAATCACGCAACACCTCGAGCTCGCGTTTCGTGGGCGAAGGTGTTTCCGCGACCTTCGCCGCGTACGCGACCTTCCAGCCGGTATTGTCCTGAATCTGTTCACGCGTGACGCCCGGATGAATCGAAACGACGGTCATTTCTTTCGTCGTCGGATCGGGCTCGAGAATGGCGAGATCGGTGATCAGTCTGGTCGGACCTTTCGTCTTCACTCCGAGCTTGCTTCGGCTGTCGCCTCCCGACACGTGACCGATCGAAGTGACGAAATCGAGCTTGTCGACGAAGCTCCGCTTGCCTTGCGCCATGATAATGAAAATCTCGCCGCACGAGGTCGCGATCTCCGGCGCACCGCCGCCACCCGGCAACCGAACTTTCGGTTTGTCATAAGGTCCGACCACTGTCGTGTTGAGATTGGCAAATTTGTCGATCTGCGCACCGCCGAGGAAGCCAACCTTGATGCGGCCGCCTTGCAGCCAGTATCGGAACATTTCCGGCACCGAAACAGTGGTGATTGCAGTCTCGCATAATTCGCCGTCGCCGATCGAGAGCGGCAGGATATTCGGTTTGGTCGCAAGCGTGCCCGATTCATAGATGAGCGTGATGTTCGGCGCGTGTGTCAGGCGCGCGAGATTTGCCGCAGCCGACGGCATGCCGATGCCGACGAAACAAACGTCGTCGTCCTTCAGTGCCCTGGCCGCGGCGACCGTCATCATTTCGTTCGGCGTATAGTCGGCCATGATGCTTACTCCGCCGCCGTCCGGAACTTGCGCACGTGTTGTGCGAAGACCTCGGGTCCCTTGGTCAGCACGTTTTCTTTCATCCAAGCAAGGAACGGGTCGCGCTCGCGAGAGATCGCATCCCACTCCTTGTAGAAGCTGTTGGTGCGTGGATAGTAGCCCTGCGCATACGATGGAAAGGCGCCACCAGGCACCTCGGCAATGTGACCGACGGTCCAGTGCGGCAGCACGACAGCGTTGAGGCTACGCTCGGGAAGTTCATCGACAATTTCCTCGACCGTCACCACCGAACGCTTGGCAGCAAGCACGGCTTCCTTCTGCACGCCGAGCACGCCTTCAATCATGACATTCCCGGCTTTGTCGGCGCGTTGCGCGTGAATAACGGCGACGTCCGGACGATGCGCTGGCACGGCGGCAAGCTCCTCACCGGTGAACGGGCACGTCACGCGCTTGATCCTGGAATTGACCTTCGGCAGATCACCGCCGATGTAGCCGCGGAAAATCGCGCACGGCAGTCCGGCCGCGCCGGCCTCATACGCGTTTGCCATCGCGGCATGCGAGTGCTCTTCCAGTTCGAGCTTGTGCGGCCATCCGTTCTCAACTGCGTCGCGCAACCGGTGCAGCGAGCCGACGCCCGGGTTCCCGCCCCAAGAAAAGATCAGCTTGGTGACGCAACCCATCCCGATCAGCTGGTCGTAGACGAGGTCGGGCGTCATTCGGATCAGCGTCAGGTTCTTGCGGCCCTGGCGAATGATCTCGTGACCGGCGGCGTGAGGAATAAGGTGCGTGAAGCCTTCCAGAGCAATGGTGTCGCCATCGTGGATGGCGGACTTGATGGCTTCGGCGAGCGAGGTAATACGCGCCATAGAGATGGGATCCCGGTTGCGTCCCGTATTTACGGCTGGCCACCGGCAGGGTCAAATGGCCGCCGGTTAGAAGTTGGGGCTCCAACGGATTGCCGTCATGCTGGGAAAGCAACCCATTTTCACGATTTTCGCAGAGCTTGAGGGCATCACCAGTTTGGGCCGCACACCCTATGGCGAGCGGCGTGTCATCGGCATCCTCGGTGGCAGCGTGCGCGGGCCAAAGCTCAATGGGCGGATTCTTCCGGGCGGCGCCGATTGGCAGATCATCCGCACGGACGGTACTGCCGATATCAAAGCGCGGTACATCATCGAAACCGACGACGGCGCCCGTATCATGGTCACCAGCGAGGGGCTCCGACACGGGCCGCCCGAAGTAATGGAAAAGCTGGCGCGGGGCGACAATGTCGATCCTGCTCATTATTATTTCCGGACCGTGATGCGGTTCGAGACATCCGACCCGAAGGTCGATTGGCTCAACCGGATTCTGGCCCTGGCGCGCGGCCAGCGCGAAGCACGCGCTGTGCGTCTTGATGTCTACGAGGTGGAATAATGGCGGAGCGTCTTGCAGCCAGGCTTCCGGCGTCCCTCATTGCGGAGCGCGAGGGCGCGGTCGCTATTCTGCGACTTAACAGGCCGCAAAAACGCAACGCGCTCAACGATGAAACGATCGTAGGGATTGAGCAGTTCTTTACGTCCTTGCCGGACGGCATTGGCGCCGTGCTGATCGCCGGAGAGGGCGAGCATTTCTCCGCCGGCCTGGATCTCTCCGAATTGGAGGAGCGCGACGTCACACAAGGCATCGCGCATTCCGAACTCTGGCACAAAGCATTCGAGAAAATACAATTCGGCAAGGTGCCGGTCGTGGCTGTTTTGCACGGCGCGGTAGTCGGCGGCGGTCTTGAACTTGCCGCCGCGACGCATGTGCGTGTCGCCGAGCGGTCGGCCTATTACGCGCTGCCCGAAGGCAGCCGCGGAATCTACGTCGGTGGTGGCGGCTCGGTTCGACTGCCGCGGCTGATTGGTACCGCACGAATGATGGACATGATGCTCACGGGTCGCACGTATTCCGCCGAAGACGGCCAGAGCATCGGCTTGACGACCTATCTGGTGGAGCCAGGCAAAGGTTTCACAAAAGGCCTCGAACTCGCACAGCGCATCGCGGGCAACGCTCCGCTGACAAATTTTGCCATAATGCATGCGCTGCCGCGCATTGCCGAAATGAATCCTCAGAGCGGATACGCGGTGGAGGCGCTTATGGCGGCGATTGCACAGGCGGATCCCGAAGCAAAAGCGCGCCTGAAGGATTTTCTTGAGAAGCGCGCGCCGAAGACCACGCGTAACTAGCTGAGGTAACAAACGCCGATGTCGAGCGCAGTATCAGA
>JBEVFG010000281.1:0-6231 GCA_040512415.1 Pseudolabrys sp.
TGGAAGGTGCGGCCGATCGCCATCGCTTCGCCGACCGACTTCATCGACGTGGTCAGCACCGGCGACGCGCCGGGGAATTTCTCGAAGGCAAAGCGCGGGATTTTCGTGACGACATAGTCGATGGTCGGCTCGAACGAGGCTGGCGTTGCGCCGCCGGTGATGTCGTTGGCGATCTCGTCGAGCGTGTAGCCGACCGCGAGTTTGGCTGCGACCTTGGCGATCGGGAATCCCGTTGCCTTCGACGCGAGCGCGGACGAGCGCGACACGCGCGGGTTCATCTCGATCACCACCAGCCGACCATCGGCCGGGTTGATGGCGAACTGCACGTTCGATCCGCCGGTCTCGACGCCGATCTCGCGCAGCACTGCGATCGAGGCGTCGCGCAGGATCTGGTATTCCTTGTCGGTGAGGGTGAGCGCCGGCGCGATCGTGATCGAGTCACCCGTGTGCACGCCCATCGGGTCGACGTTCTCGATCGAGCAGATGATGATGCAGTTGTCCTTCTTGTCGCGCACCACCTCCATCTCGAACTCCTTCCACCCCAGCACCGATTCCTCGATCAGCACTTCGTTGGTGGGGGAGGCGTCGATGCCGCGCTCGACGATCTCGATGAACTCGGCCTTGTTGTAGGCAATCCCGCCGCCGGTGCCGCCGAGCGTGAACGATGGGCGGATGATCGCCGGCAGCCCGATGTCGTCGAGCGCCTCCAGTGCCTGCGGCAGCGTCTTGATCTGGTGCGAGCACGGCGTCGGCAGGCCGATCTTGGTCATCGCATCGCGGAACAGCTCACGGTCTTCCGCCTTGTCGATGGCGTCGGCGGTCGCGCCGATCATTTTGACGTTGAACTTCTCGAGCACGCCCATCTTGCGCAGCGACAGCGCGCAGTTGAGCGCGGTCTGTCCGCCCATGGTCGGCAGCAGCGCATCGGGGCGCTCGCGCTCGATGATCTTGGCGACGATCTCCGGCGTGATCGGCTCGACGTAAGTGGCGTCGGCGAGATCGGGATCGGTCATGATCGTCGCCGGGTTCGAGTTCACCAGGACGATCCGGTAGCCCTCTTCCTTGAGCGCCTTGCAGGCCTGCGTGCCGGAATAGTCGAACTCGCAGGCCTGGCCGATAACGATCGGGCCCGCGCCGATGATCAGGATCGATTTGATGTCGGTTCGTTTCGGCATTCGCTCCCGGATCACTGGGCACAAAAAAAGGGCGCGCCTGGTGCGCGTCCCCCGGACCGCGCCGAGGTCGGGCCTCGCGCGCGAGCGGGTCTTTAGACCAGATTCGGCGGGCAGGGAAGGGCGCCCGGCGCATAAGCGGTGGACGGAAAATGCGCGAATGGGCGAAGAAAACCGGCCTAGTGCACGCCTTTCAGGTCGGATGCACCTATCCTGGTGTGGACGCTTTCGCGACAGGTTTTTCGAAAATCGCGCCGTAGTGGTAGGGCGGAATGTCGACGATCGCTTTGATCTTGAGCCCGCCGGCTTCGACGGATTCAACGGTTTGTTGCGGCGAGAGCCTCAGTTCGGTTTGGGGGCCGCGGGGCTGCCCCAGCACGGTGGTCTTTTCCCGTGGCAGCTGATGCCAGTTGACGATCGCGAAACGTCCGCCGGGTTTCAGCGCCTCGCCGACGATGCGCGCCAGGCGTTCGCGGTCGGGCACGCCATGAAATGAATTCGCCATGAACACGAGGTCGACCGGCCGCGCCACGAATTCAGTAAGACCATAGGCATCACCAAGCTGGTAGTCGCAATTGGATATCCGCTCCTGTCCCAGGCGCGAACTTGCCAGTGCAAGCATCTTGGCGTCGATATCGACCGCCATGACGTGCCGCGCGATCTTCGCCATCTGTAGCGTGAACCATCCGTCGCCACTGCATAGATCGACGACGTCCATGCCCGGCGCGAGGCCGATCAGGGCCAAGATCTGTGCGGGGTTCGGAAAGAGCGCCTGCCACCACGTGGCGTCAGGCATCTCCGTGCCCTGAAAAAACCCCGGCAGGTCGCTGCTCATTATCCGGTCTTCGTGCAACCGCCGCCCCCGCGACAGTACCACAGAACGCTCACTTCATCGCAAGCAGCGAAATGCTTTTCACGCCGAACGTCCTGCTCGCACCCTGCGCATTGTCGGAAATGAACTGATACTGCGGATTTCGTTTTGTGGTGATCCGTGCGAAGGATGACGGCCTGCGACAGTGCGTGCTTTAAGAAAACCTTGATTTGTCGCCGAGACGAGCCTGATTATTGTTCGAGTGACAGGGGGTCAAAGTGCAGTTCGTCTTCGCCGGCTGCGTTCTCGACGGTGACAAGCGCGAGTTCACGCGCCACTCCGAGCCTGTCGCTATGGAACCGCAGGTTTTCGATCTCCTGCTTTATCTTCTGCAGAACCGAGATCGCGTGGTGAGCAGGGACGACCTGATCGCTTCGGTATGGAACGGACGCATCGTTTCGGAATCGACGCTCAGCACGCGCATTACCGCTGCACGGAAAGCCATAGGCGACACCGGCGAGGACCAGATCCTGATCAAGACCTATCCTCGGAAGGGCATTCGCTTTGTCGGCGACCTTCAGATGGTCGGCGTCTCTCGTCCGAAGGAACGAGGACAAATTCCAGCCGTACCACCATCATCCGTTCAGACTACGCCTGCCGGACCGATCGAGTGGGGCAGCAGGCCATCCGTCGCGGTCTTGCCTTTCAACAATCTCAGCGGTGATGCCGAGCAGGACTATTTCTCGGACGGCATCACCGAGGACATCATCACCGCGCTGTCCAAGTACCGTTCGCTGGCGGTCATTGCCCGCAACTCCAGTTTTGCCTTCAAGGGTGCCGGTGGCGATACGCGTTCGGCGGGCCTGACGCTCGGGGCGGATTACCTGGTGGACGGCAGCGTGCGGAAGACCGCGGATCGCGTGCGCGTCACGACGCAGCTGGTCGAGACGGAAACCGGCCGGCAACTGTGGGCCGAGCGCTACGATCGCGATCTCAAGGAGCTTTTCGACCTGCAGGACGAGATCACGACCGCCATTGCGGGCAGGATCGAGCCCGAGGTCGGTGCCGCCGAGCGGATGCGTGTCGAGCGCAAAGCAGTTCCCGCGCTGCACGCCTGGGACTTTTTCCGGCTGGGCACAAAGCACTTCTATAAATCGACTCCAGCCGACAATCGCGAGGCGCAGCGGCTGCTGCGGCGGGCGATCGAGCTCGATCCCAATCTGGCGGAAGCCTATGGCTTTCTCTGTTACGCGATCGTGGTCAGCATGACCTATTTCGGCACCGAGCCGAGCGAGGACACCTTGCAGGAAGCGCTCGCGGTCGGGCGGAAAGCCGTTGAGCTCGATGAGCAGGATGCATTGATGCGGTTCACGTACGGGCGCGCGCTTCTGGCGGCGAAAGCCTATGGCGATGCGATTGCGGAGCTGGAAATCGCGATCGATCTCAACCCGTATCTCGCGCCGTGCTATTGCGGACTTGGCGATTCACTTGCCTACGAGGGCCGTTTCGACGAGGCGATCCCTTACTTCCAGAAAGCCATCGAATTGAGCCCGCACGATCCCCTGCGTTGGGCCTTCTATTCGTATCGCGCGCTCGCGCACATTTTTGCGCGGCAATTCGATCAGGCCCATGAATGGGCCCGCAAGGCCACGCGGGTGCCGAATGCGCACTACTGGCCTTTCGCGCATCGCGTTTCGGCGCTCGGGCATCTGCAAAATCAGGACGACCTGCCCGTAGCGAAAGACGAGCTGCTGCAGTGCAATCCGGATTTCAGCTGCGGCTTCGCGCGCCGGCGACTCTTCTACGTCAGGGACAGCGCCCAGCTCGATCTTTACGTGCAGGGCCTGCGCCTTGCCGGCATCAAAGACTGAGCGTCATTTGCGCCTGGCAGTTTCCGCGGAGTGTCCGCGATGCAGGCGGTAGATGCCGGCTGCCCATTGCACGGCTGGATGCTGTAACAGCTTGGTGCGGTAGTCTTCCAGGTACGGCGGCAGTTGCAGCTGCAGCGGGTACTGAATCTCGGGAGGCTGCAGGAGCGGCCCCAGCAGCGAGGCTGCCGTGAGGTCTGCGACGGTGAAAGCCTCGCGGACAAGATACGCGCGGCCTTGCCGCGTGTGCTCGATGCGATCGAGCGCCGCCGCGACGACGGCCCGGTCTCGTTCCAGGGAGGTTCCTTTCGCTGATTTTGTGGCGGAACCGGTAGAACCATGGAAAAACCCGAAGCAGCGGTCGCAGTCCGGGATAGGCCTTGCTGCCCATGCCCGTCGTCAGCATGCGCAGCGCAGTGTCTGGATCGTGCCGGAACAGCGGCGTCACCACGGCCGCGCGCAGCGCCGGCCCAAGCGTCTCGTCGAGATCGCCCTCCAGCGCGAGCGCGCGCTGCCGCGCGGCGGCCTCGCGCGGATAAAGCGGCGGCTCGGGGTAATGCTCCTCGAGCGCGGCGATGATGCGCGTGGAATCCGCGATGGCGCGGCCGTCGAGCCACAGAACGGGCAGCTTGCCCTGGCCCGTCGCACGCCAGACACGGATCAGGTAATTGGAGCCGAGCACGCGGCGCCGGTGCGCGATGCCCTTGTAGTTGAGCGCCCAGCGCGCCTTTTCGCTGTAGTGCGAGAACGGGATGTGCCACAGCACCGGGGTGTCCATGGCGGCCTAGCTTGCATGTCAAAGCCGAATTTGAAAGTGGAAGCCCGGCCTGTTCGGAAAACGCTCGGCGGCAACTCCAATTAGCTAACGTTATTGACGTCCGCTATACCCCCGAAAGCGGACATTTGCCGGTAGATCTTCAATGTCCGCTAAGTGCCAATAGCAGACATTGCGCCAGCGGGCCGTTTCAAAAACAAGGCCAACGTGGGCGCTCACCGCACCAGATGCGGCATCGCCTTCGCTGAGACAACCGGCCGCTGTGCGGCTTCGGCGATGGCCGTGCCAAGACCCTTGGCGAAGCAGCCATAGCTCCAGTCGTTCATGTGCAGTCCATCGGCCGACACGAACGTCTTGAACGCTATATGGTCGACTTCATGCCAGCGCCTCATCACGTCGAAGCGGGGGAAAAGGTTGACATCCTCATGCTTGGCAGTGCTGGCGATCAGCTCGACCATGCGCGTGGCTTCCGGTTTCACGATCACTTTTGGCGCAAATTGCGGATCGATCAGTACGATATCGGCACCGGTCGAGCGGATCTTGGTGAGACCTTCGCGGATCGCCGCACTGTGGTTGTCGAACTTATTATCGCGGATCACCGAATTGGTGCCAAATTGCCAAAGGACTAGGTCGGGCTTGGTAGCGATCACGTCCGTATCGAAGCGCTCGAGCATGTCGCGGATTTCCTCGCCACCGACGCCACGGTTAAGCACGGTGATTGGATGGCCAGGGATGCGCTGCGTCAGCTCGACCGCGAGCCGACTCGGATAGGAGGCGGTCGACGAACTAGCACCGGCTCCCGCAGTCGACGACGACCCAATTGCGACAATAGTGATCGGCTCACCACTTTTCAGCCTCTGTGCTACACGCACAAGCGGATTAGCGAAGCGGATCATTGAAAACGGCGCATCGCATGCAGGCGCGGCGGGTTCACCGCGCGCGGCAAAAGGTAAAGCAACGACCGCGATGACGGCGGCGGCGGCAATTGACCTCCTCGCCCAGTTAATGGATTCTTTTGCTGCTGATTTTATGCGCACTGTTGGTTGCCGCCGCTGTCGGATGTCACAAAGCGAGGTCAGAGAGCATTTGCATGATTGTTGACGCAAGCAGATGCACTGGAAACCAGCTAATTGTCGCGATCCAAGCGATCGTGAGTAAGAATCCGAAGGCCAGAGCGACGAACGGACTGTAGTTACGGACGCGCAGCATCATCTGATCACCTGTTCTTCCGGACGGACGTGGTCAAAGCAGCGGAGTCGCCGTTGTGGCTTGCGACGACCCCGCCAGACGTCAAGCACTCGCAAAAGCGCTCAACACCTGTTTCGTTTTTATCGGCAGTTTGGCGGTAAGCTTTGTGAGACTTGATTGTTGGTTTAAAACAATTGGACCGGGTCGGTCTTGTGATTTGCGGCCAAAGTTTTGGTTAATTGTTCCAAGTAGAGCGCCACTCTGTGCGATAATTGCCCACCCGGATATCACGGGCACCCGGCGGCCCCCATCGCGAACTCAATAATCTTTTGCCGGTTTTGGATTAACAATCCGTCAGCAAAGACTATGCCGGCACGTTTGGCGGCGACGAACAGATATTTGGCGCGAACCAACAAG
>JBEVFG010000282.1:0-3840 GCA_040512415.1 Pseudolabrys sp.
AAAAACAGTTGCCGAGTTCATCGCCTACGTGAAAGCCAATCCCGACAAGGTGAACGTCGCGTCGTCAGGCAACGGGACGTCGATCCATCTTTCCGGCGAGCTGTTCAAGATGATGACGGGAACAAAGATGACCCACGTGCCGTACAAGGGCTCGGCGCCGATGCTCACCGACCTGCTCGGCGGCCAGGTGCAGGTCACCTTCGATAACCTGCCGTCCTCCATCGCGCACATCAAGGCTGACACGCTGCGCGCGCTTGCAGTGACAACGGCACAGCGTTCCGAAGAGCTTCCTGACGTGCCAACCGTCGCCGAGACGGTGCCGGGCTTTGAGGCGAGCGCGTTCTTCGGCTTCGGTGTGCCCAAGGGCACACCGAAGGAAATCGTCGAGCTTCTTAACAAGGAAGTAAACCTCGCGCTCAAGGATCCTGCGATCCTTGCAAAGCTTAAGGAACTCGGGGGCACGCCGATTCCCGGGTCTGCCACTGATTTTGGAAAGGTCGTTGCCGACGAGACCGCCAAATGGGAAAAGGTCGTGAACACGGCCAACCTGTCGGTTAACTAGCCCGCCGAAGTCGGTCGAAACTGCACATTGCCGGTAAACTAGCGCCGCAATGTCAGCCATTGCGGGCTGCGAGGGCGTTGCGCGTAAGCACTTGTGCAGGGCGGGTGCCGCCGCGTACGCTGCGCCGGGTAACGAAACCATCCAAATTGAATAGCAAAAGCCCGCGCGGCAAAGCGCAGGGCGTGAGGAGGGAAGCGCCATGAAAACGTCGATCAAGGTGCTCGGCTTGAGCCTAGGCCTGGCTTTTACTGTCGCTGTGCCGGCTACTGCAGCCGAACTGAAGTTGATGACCGGCCCGCAGGGCGGTGTCTGGGTTCCGCTCGGCGGCCAGCTCAAGGATCTATGGGAAAAGGCAGTGCCCGGTCTCGCGGTGCAGTCGCTGCCCGGCGCCGGCATAGCGAATGTGCGCGGCGTCGAGGAAGGCAAGACCGATGTCGGATTTGGCAATTCAATTTCCACTGTCGATGCGGTCGCCGGCAGGCCGCCGTTCACCAAGCCGCACACGAACGTATGCAACATCGCTACGCTTTATCCGCAATTTTTCCAGGTCGTGGTGCGGGCCGATGCTGGCGTTAACACGGTGAAGGATCTCAAGGGCAAGTCGGTCGCCGCCCAGCCGCGCGGCAATACCGCAGAGGAAATCACCAAGCAGATCTTTCAAGTGAACGACATCACCTACAACGACCTCAAGATGAGCTTTGTGTCGTATACCGATGCTGTCGCTCAAGTGCAGGACGGTCACGCGGTCGCGTTCACGCTCGGCACCACAATCCCGTCCGGCGCCGTTATGGATCTCGCTTCGGCGCGCGACATTAAACTCCTCGACTTAGCCGATCAGCTCCCCGCGATGCGCAAGCTCAATCCCGGCTACACGCTGGTCACCGTCCCCAAGGGCACCTATCCCAAGCAAGACAAGGACGTGCAGGTGATCGGCTACGCGACCCACATCGTTGCATCCTGCAAGCTGCCAGAGGATACGGTCTATGCCATGACCAAGACCATGGCGCAGAACGTCAGCCAGATGGCGTTGGTCAACAAGGCGATCGTCGGGCTGACGCCGAAGGGCATGGCGGAAGACATTGGCGTGCCGTTCCATAAGGGCGCGGCGAAGTTCTACAAAGAAGCCGGCATCACCGTGCTGACCCACTAACGAGATTGCCGGCCCTACCCGCGGGCTATGGTCGGCAACTTTCGGCGTTGAGCCCATGCAAGCCTTGAAATTTGAGCTGAGTCACGCTGGCGTCATTCGCCTCGCGGTGACCGTGGTCGGCGTTGCGATGGTTCTTTACCATGGCTGGGTTATCGTTGCCGGATCGCCGGAGGCGATCATCTTCCGCGGCATGCATTTGATGTTTGCGCTTGTGCTGGCATTTCTGATCTACGGCAGCAAGGTCGGCGTGCACCGCGAAATCCCGAATGCCATTGACTATGGTTGGCTCGTCGCCGGCGTGGCTTCGTTGCTTCATCTTTTCATCAATTACGAATACGTCATCACGCGCATCTACTACATCGACGATCTGACCTGGGCCGACATGTTTTTTGGTACGGTCCTGGTGGTGACCGTAACCGAGGCGACGCGGCGTGCCGTCGACCTGTCGCTGCCGGTCACCTCCATCCTGTTCCTGCTGTACGGACTGCTCATCGCCCGGCTTGAGCCGATGCGCATCCTCGACCAGCTTTACATGACCACGGAGGGCATTTTCGGTCAGGCGCTCGCGGTGTCGGCATCATTCGTGATTATTTTCGTCGTGTTCGGCAGCTTTATGGAGAAAACCGGCGTCGGGCAATTGTTCATGGATTTCGCAATGGCCTTGACCGGCCATAGCGCGGGCGGCCCGGGGAAGGTGTCGGTCATCTCCTCGAGTCTGTTCGGCACCATCTCCGGCAGCGCAGTTGCCAACGTTATGGTCGATGGTCCCATTTCAATCCCGCTGATGAAGCGCTCCGGCTTTCCGCCGCATTTCGCCGCCGGCGTCGAGGCGACGGCCTCCACCGGCGGACAGATCATGCCGCCTATTATGGGCGCCGCCGCCTTCGTCATGGCTGAGTTTCTTGCGGTGCCTTACGGGCAGGTTGTGATCTGGGCGATCATCCCGGCGATCCTTTACTACGTGGCTTGTTTTGCTGCGGTTCATTTCGAGGCCAAGCGCCGCGGCATCCACGGCGTCCCGCGCGCCGAATTGCCGCGCCTGCGCATCGTGATGGCCGAGCGCGGACACCTGTTCATCCCGATCATAATTTTGCTTGTGGTGATGTATTCCGGCTACAGCTCGCCGCTTGCCGCACTTGTCGGCACGCTCGCCTGTTTCCCGGTGGCGGCGCTGCGCAAGTCGACCCGCGTGAATGTCACCTTGCGCAACGTCGTCGATGCCATGGTGGAAGGCGCCAAGAATTCTCTCCCCGTTGCGCTGGCGTGCGCGTCCGCCGGCATCATGATCGGCATCGTGACACTGTCTGGCCTCGGCATCGTCTTCACCCAGTGGGTTGTCGCGCTCGCGCAGGACTATCTCTTCATCGCACTTGTCATGACCATGCTTGCGGCCCTTGTTCTTGGCGCCGGATTGCCGACGACGCCGTCCTATATCCTGCTAACTGCATTGCTGATCCCGGCAATCCTGAAATTGGGCGTGGTCGAGCCCGCCGCGCACATGTTTGCGTTCTATTACGCGATCCTCTCGGCGATCACACCCCCGGTTGCCCTTGCCGTGTTTGCGGCGGCCGGGCTTGCCAAGGCTGACATGTGGGACTCCGGTTGGGCGGCGATGAAGATCGGCGCGGCTGGCTTCATCATTCCCTTCATGTTCGTCTACCAACCGGCGCTGCTGATGATCGGCGACTGGCCGACGATCATCCTGAGTTCAATCACAGCATTTTGTGGAATTGCATTGTTCGCGGGCGGCCTGCACGGCTATTTTGTCACCGCTGCCAACTATTGGCAGCGGGTGGTCCTGGTCGCAGCCGGCATGTGTCTCGTCTTTCCAGGCGTTTGGACCGATCTGGCGGGCGTTGCGCTTGCCGCCATCGTCATCGTCAGCCAGGTAACGGAACGCCGCGCCGCCAATGCCAAATCAGTAAAACCGGTTCCATGACCTCACGCAAACGTCCCGAAGATCTGCGCAGCCATCGCTGGCTCGGCGTCAGCGATCTGCGCGCCTTCGGGCATCGTTCGCGCCTGCGGCAAGGCGGCTTCGATGCCGCCGATTTTCGCGGCAAGCCGGTGATCGGCATCGTCAATACCTGGAGCGACATCAATTTCTGCCACACGCACCTGCGCGACC